>JBFMGC010000003.1 GCA_040752815.1 Candidatus Zixiibacteriota bacterium | reverse complement strand
GACCAAGGGATTCTGCCCTACTTTTGCTGACTCGATTGTCGCAATGAAGCTCCCACCCGTTGGGTGGGGTACCGGTCGAGTTTTTATAGAGCCGACGGTGGCAGAATCGCCGGCCGCGCGCAAACGCACGCGACCAAGGGATTCTGCCCTACTTTTGCTGACTCGATTGTCGCAATGAAGCTCCCACCCGTTGGGTGGAGTGCCGGTGCGCCACCAGGACCAATCAGACCCCACCTGCAAGCAGGTGGGCCACCGGGCCGTGTGGGCGTGCAGGCGAGGGTAGCCCTGTAAGGACAACAAACCCACAGCAAAGCCGAGGGCTACCGATTATCGTCTTATGTTTAAAAACGCCGCCAGGCCAGGATAGACCGCGCTCGCGCCGACTGTCTCGCAAATGCGGAGCAGCTGATTGTACTTGGCGATTCGGTCGGTACGACACAACGAGCCGGTCTTGATCTGCCCCGCGCCGGTGGCGACTACTACGTCGGATATCGTGGCATCCTCGGTTTCACCGGAGCGGTGCGACACTACCGCCGTGAAACCAGCCTTTTGAGCCATGGCAATCGTGTCCAGCGTCTCGGTCAGCGTGCCAATCTGATTGAGCTTGATCAGAATCGAGTTGGCGCACCCTTCTTTGATTCCCCGCGCCAGCCGCTTGGGATTCGTGACAAACAGATCATCGCCGACAATCTGCACCTTTTCGCCGAGTTCCGCGGTCAGCAACCTCCAGCCGTCCCAGTCATCCTCGGCGAGGCCGTCCTCGATGGAGATAATCGGATACTTCCTGCACAGGGCGGCGTAGAAATCAACCATCTGTTTGCTGGTGAGCTTCTTCCCTTCCGCGGCCAGATGGTATTTTTCTGACTTGGCGTCATAAAACTCGGTCGAGGCCGGATCGAGCGCGATCATGATATCTTTGCCCGCCTTGTAACCCGATTTGCCGATCGCCTCCATGATGACCTCGAGCGCCTCCTCGTTCGACTTCAAATCCGGCGCGAAACCGCCCTCGTCACCGACTGCCGTATTGTACTTGCGCGCTTGTAGTACTTTCTTAAGATGACCAAATACCTCCGCGCCCATACGCAGCGCGGTGGGGAAATCCTTTGCGCCAACCGGCATGATCATGAATTCCTGCAAATCGACATTGTTGTCCGCATGTTTGCCACCGTTGAGGATGTTCATCATCGGCACCGGCAGTATCTTGCAGTTGCAGCCGCCGATATACTCGTACAGGAACCGCCCCCGGCTTTCCGCCGCCGCCTTTGCTGTGGCCAGAGAGACGCCGAGAATCGCGTTGGCGCCGAGTTTCCCTTTATTCTCGGTGCCGTCCATTCTGATCATGTAGTTGTCGACCGCGGCCTGATCGAACGGGTCGACTTCATCGGCGATAAGCGCCGGGCCGATCTTATCGTTGACATTGGCGACCGCAGTCTCGACCGACTTCCCGAAATACTTCGACACGTCCCCATCGCGCAGCTCAATCGCCTCGTGGGCGCCGGTGGATGCGCCCGACGGCACCGCGGCGCGGCCGAGGGCACCGTCAGAAAGACAGGCGTCGACTTCAATAGTAGGATTGCCCCGGCTGTCGAGTATCTGGCGGGCGTGGATATACTGAAAATCGGACATTGAGAATCCTTTCTGTTCGTATGCTCTTGCCTGGGTGAACTTATCGGCAGGAAATCGGCGGGACAAGAAAATAGTTGTTGCGATGCGAGGCAGTAACCCGCCGCCCGGTTTCAAACTTGCGACCTCTGCGGCAGGCGCGCTACTTTGACTTCACCTATGTCTCTTCGTTTCAAACTCGGGGGTGTATTCCTTGCGGCGGTGGTGGTGCGCGTGGGTTTCCATCTGTACACGGGTTTTGTCGCCGATGACGCCTTTATCACCTTTCGCTACGCTGAAAACCTCGCTTCCGGGAACGGATTCGTTTACAATCTCGGCGAGCGGGTGTTGGGCACGTCGACCCCGCTGTTTGCCTGGATTCTCTCCGTGCTTCGACTACTGTATATCGGACCCCCGATCGGGTCGCTTCTGATATCAATACTCTGTGCCGGGCTGACCGCGGCCCTGCTGTATCGGTTTGCTGCTTTGCTTCGGTTCGGAAGTCTCGCCTTGATTCCGGCCCTCGTTTATGTGGTCTGGCCCCGATCGGTGCCGGCCGACTCCAGCGGCATGGAAACCGCGCTATACACGCTGCTGGTCACCGCAGCGTTTTACTATCAGCACAGGAAGCTGAGATACTACGCTATCGGTCTGGCCAC
The DNA here is from genome assembly GCA_040752815.1 of Candidatus Zixiibacteriota bacterium. Classification (NCBI taxonomy): domain Bacteria; kingdom Pseudomonadati; phylum Candidatus Zixiibacteriota; species Candidatus Zixiibacteriota bacterium. The sequence goes on along the minus strand of JBFMGC010000003.1, from coordinate 130,077 downwards.
ACTCGCCTCGCTCACTCGCCCCGAGGGGGCGCTGGTGCTGCTTCTGCTGCTGATTTCGTCGTGCAAAGCTGACTGCGGCGCTTGGAAAAGGTACCTATCCACGCCGGCGTTGCTCCTGATTCCGTGGCTGGCATTCGCGCAATTCTACTTCGGTTCGATAGTGCCTCACGCGATTACGGCCAAGCTGGCGCTTTACAGCCGGTTTGGGGCGGAGGGCTGGATCGCTAATCTAACCTACATCCTGGGTCTGAACAGTCCGGTCGGCTGGATGCTGATAGCAGCCGCTTTACTCGGCGGAACGTGGCTTATCCGCAAACAGGATTTCGGTCAACTCGAGGCGACCTGGCTCTTGGTCACGATCTCTTTCTATACTTTCGGCGGCAGCCGGCTGTTCTTCTGGTATCTCGCGCCGCTCTACCCGGTATTCATCCTCCTCGGGGCAGCGTCGGTGCTGGTCCTGAGCGAGAAATGGAAAACATGGCATATCCACCAGACGAGATTACTGCCAATAGTGGTTGTTGGGGTGATCGCTGTCGGTGGGCTAGGACTCTACCGCCAGGCGGATTATTTTCGCAGTCAGCAAACCTACGCCGAGAGCGTGCTCAAGCCGGCTGCCGCTTATCTGGCCGAACAGGTTAATCTGGAGTCGGAAACAGTTGCCGCCGAGGATATCGGCCAGATCGGTTATTACTCCCGCTGTCGAATTCTTGACCGCGACGGGCTGGTCTCGCCCGCCGCGGTAGCGTATAATCACGGCGGTCGGTATCTGGACTTGGTTCTCGACCTGAGACCGGACTGGGTCGGCGCCGGGGTCGGCAGCCCGATCTCACTGTTTGTCGACACGTCGAGATTCCTGGAGTATTACGAGTTGGCACGATCGTTCCCGAATGACACAGCCGCACAGTACGTCATCTACCGGCGGAGCAAGTAAACCATGACGACACTGAGATACGCTGCCGGATCGCTGTCGATCGTTGTCGCGGTCGTAGCGCTGTTCGCTTTCGATGTCTTTCGCGAGCTGTTTCTCTTTCTCAGCCCGGATCACAGCGTGACCTCGTTCATGTGGCAACTGATGCAGATCTGCCTTATCTCGCTGGGTGAGGTGGGTGCGGTGGTTCTATTATCTCGCTGGCTCCTGCGGCTCGCCGGGCGCCTGGACCGGTATCTGGTCACATCTGATAAAACGAGATTGCTCTGGCAGTGGCTGCTGGTCGCATTCGCCCTTCGCACATTCGCCGTTGTGGTGCTCCCGTTCAATCTCTGGCAGGATTTCCAATGCTACGATGAGCTCGGCTGGCAGTGGGCTACCGACGGCGGCTATTACAATGGTGCGCATCTCACGGCGTATTGGCCGCCCGGTTACCCCTTCTGGCTTTCCCGGATATATCTGGTATTCGGCCACGTTCCGGTCATCGGTGCCATTGCCAATATCTTCCTGGGAACAGCGACAGTATTACTGTCATACCTGCTCGTCCGGTGCCTTTGGGGCGAGAGAATTGGCCGTTGGAGCCTTCTCATATTGGCACTATTCCCCAGCCAGGTGCTTTTCGCCAACGTGCTGGCGTCGGAGATGCTTTTCACGCCGCTTTTCCTTCTGGCGCTTCTACTGTTCGTGGCAGGGAGTCGAATCAGACACTGGTGGGCGGTCGTCTGTCTTGGCGGACTCTTCCTGGGATTGGCGACCCTGACTCGGACGATCTCGGCGCCGTTCCTGTGTATCGTAGCCCTCTATTGGTTCTTGGAGTCGCGCAGTTGGAGGTTTGCCGCTGCCCGCACAGTTCTCGGCCTGGCCGGTTTCGCCCTCGTGGTTACGCCATGGATCATCAGAAATCACCATGCCGTAGGGCGCGCCTGCCTGAGCACCAATACTGGTATCAATCTGTTCATCGGAAATCAGCCAAGCTCCGGCATGGGGTACAATCATCATGCCGCGCTTCAGTTCGACCTGTGGGATCCCAGCAAGGAAGCCTATGTCGACAGCGCCGCGTCGGCCCAGGCATGGGACTACATTCGCGAGAAACCGTTCGCTTTCCTGGGGCGCGGTGTCATCAAGGTGATGTTTTTCTATGCGGTCGATGTCGACCCGCTGGACTACCAGCTCTTCCGCGTAGCCGAATCGGGCAGCGGCGTTGGCTGGCTGGGGTTAGCTGTACTCACCGAATCTTGGTATCTTATCGTGCTACTGCTGGCGGCCTTGGCCCTGCCGGTGGTAATCCGTTCACGAATTCACCGCAATGCCTCCACAGCTTTGGTGCTGCTCACGGTCGGCTACTGGACCGCAGTCCATTTCGTTTTCTTCTCCATCGGGCGGTTTCATTTTCCGATCATCCCAATACTCGCCGCCCTGGCTGCGGTGGCATTGGCCTATTGTATCGACACGGACGAAACCGCATCGGCATCCCACACGACGGGAACAAACTAATGGAGCAGGCCGTTATCATTGCGTTCTATAAGCGACAGCGACTGTCCGCCAAACGTAAGGATTCTCGGGACAGTACCGATACCCTAAGTACGAGCAAGGACTGAAAGCAGGTACAAATGAGATATCTGGTCACCGGAGGAGCCGGGTTTATCGGCTCGAATATCGTGGAGAAACTGTTGCAACTAGGCCACGAGGTCCGTGTGCTCGACAACTTTTCGACCGGGCAATACGAGAACATTGCGTCGTTCGAGAAGGATATTGACCTGATCGACGGTGACATTCGTGATTTCGCCACGGTGACCAAGGCGGCGCGGGCGGTGGACTTTGTGCTTCACCAGGCGGCGCTGCCATCGGTACCGCGCTCGGTGGCCGATCCGCTGACCTCCAACGCCGTCAACGTCGACGGCACGCTCAACATTCTGGAGGCGTCCAAAAGAGCCGGGGTAAAGCGATTCGTGTTTGCGTCGTCGTCCTCCGTCTACGGTGAATCCGAGGAACTGCCCAAGCACGAGCAGATGGTCCCGTCGCCGCTTTCACCTTATGCGGTCAACAAGCTGACCAACGAATATTACTGCAAAGTCTATTGGCAACTGTACAAGCTGCCGACCGTCTCGCTTCGTTATTTCAATGTCTTCGGGCCGCGCCAGGATCCCAAGAGCGAATACGCAGCGGTGGTCCCTCGCTTCATCACGGCACTGCAGAACGGGCAGCCGCCGGTCGTGTATGGCGACGGCGGGCAGTCGCGCGATTTCACCTATGTCGAGAATGCGGTCAACGCCAATCTCCTGGCGGCCCAGACCGATGCCATGTCCGGCGGCGTATTCAATTGCGCCTGTGGCGCGCAGTATACGCTCAATCAGCTTCTCGAGCGATTGCGGGCAATTATGGGGATCGATATCCAGGCCATGTACGACAAACCCCGTCCGGGGGATATCCGCCATTCTTTTGCGGCTATCGACCGATTGAAGAAACACGGCTTTGAGGTGGCCGTCGATTTCGACCAGGGCCTCAGGCGCACGGTTGCGTTCTTTGCCGGCCAGCCTGCATCCAGGGCGCGCTGAGGGAACACCGCGCGCTTCGTCTACTGGACGGAAGGCTAGTTCTCCACCCAACGGGATTGTCTCGAAACTCCCAAGTGCAGATGTGCCAGTAAGGGGGACCGCAGGCCGGGTTCCGCGTATTGTCTAATTGAGCGCGAAACCCGACATCATTCTTCACGCGAAAGGAATCTCACTCTAACGGTAACAGGGGGGCTACCGGGGCCTGTTTTGCGCCAGAGTAAACCACGTCCCACCCTTAGCGGGTGGGGCACAGGGATCCTGTGTGGTGTGAAGAAAGTGGTGGACGAGGGCGTCCACCACGCACAAAATCTGATACCGGTTAGTGCTTGTCCTCCGGGCAGCCCTTCTCGAGAGCGTCGGCGATCTCCATCAAGCGGGAATTTGGGATCGCCGTCCAGCTCTCCACGTGGTGCGCACCGTTGGCCCGACTCAACAGCGATACCACCGCCGCGGTTTCCTCGTCCGGGGCCTCGTAGATGTCCATGAAATCCCACTGGCCCAGCAGCGCATAATGGGCGAGCCAGTGCACTTTCGGGCAGCGCGCCTTTATCGTCTGAAGCCATTCACTCTGCCGCTGCGCCCGACTTTTGAGCTTGGTCGCGACTTCCATGATGTCGGCGTCCTGATGCGCCATCCGGGTCATTAGAACGAACGTCTTCACGGCAAACCTCCTTTGGGTCGTCTCATTCAAGGTGCACCGACGTGGCGCTCGTGATACTGTGATGGCAGGCGGGATGTGAAATCGTCGTCATATTACCGGTCACGTCCGGTGAACACTTATAATATAGTACATTTGGGAGATTTTGACAGCGAAATTCTCGGCCCCGGCAGAGTCGGCCGCAGACCCCCACGCCGCCCCAGACGCTTGCGGGGTACTCGGGCAGGCGAGGCCCCGGCCGGGGCGGGCCGCGAGCGGCGCGACCCGGTATCACATTTGGCGGCCACTGCGCAACTTGCCTTGTCGACGCCTCGTATTCACATTCAGCAGCCAAACCCAAAGAAGGAACCAAGCCATGACCGCGGCCGATTTCGAACACTTCAAGACTATCCTGGTCGAACGGGAGAGCCTGCTCAATTTCTACCTCGATTCGCTCTCCGCCGAGGGAGCAATCGAGGCGGACAAAGTGCGTGGCCTTTTGGGAGAGATACGGGGAGCGCTCACCCGTATCGAACATCGTACTTTCGGGATCTGCCAGGTATGCAAGGAAGAGGTTGAATATCACCGTCTTGAGGTGCAGCCGATCCGCGAAATCTGCCTGGGGTGCATTACTCCCGAGGAACAAGCCCGCCTGGAAGAGGAACTCGCCATTGCTGCGCGGATCCATCGCGCACTCCTGCCGCAGCAGGTGGAGACCATACCCGGTTTCGACTTCGCAGTTAAGTCGTTAGCGGCGAGTTCCGTGGGTGGTGATTACTACGACTTTCTCCGCGATGAAACCGGGACTGTCACCAAGGTGGTAATCGCCGACAGCATGGGAAAGGGGATCCCGGCCGGACTTTTGATGTCCAATTTGCAGGGCGCGATCCGAGTGCTGGCACAGGAGCACCGCTCGCCCAGCCTGCTGGTCAGTAAACTCAATTGGTGGCTCTGCCGTAACGTGCCGATTAACAAGTTCATCTCGCTGGCATGTCTTGACCTGGATGCGAAATCGGGGGCAACCACTTTGAGATACGCTAACGCCGGCCATTGTCCGATCATTCGCGTTCGGGCTGACGGCTTCCGCGAGTATTTCGTTGCTACCGGCACGGTTCTCGGCGTACATGAGGAGTTTAGTTACGACGAACGGGTGGTGCAGATCAGTGCCGGCGACTTGCTTGTCATGTATACCGATGGTGTTACCGAGGCCGCGGATGCAAACGAGGACATGTTCGGTGACGAACGTCTGGCGCGCTTCTGCGTGGCTAATCGGGCCAAACCGGTGGGAGTGTTTCTCGACGAACTCGTGCGAGAGATTCGCCGGTTCACGGGTAACGATTCCTTCGATGACGACCTGACCGTGATAGCAATCAAGAAAAAGCCGTAAGCCGGTAGTAAGATCAGGCTCTAAAACGTCTGGTGGCCCACCCTTTGGGTGGGTTTCTCTCCTCATGCGCGCGTCCCGTCTCTATAAACCCACCCGTAAGGTGGGCCACCGGGGTCTCGCACGCAACTGGTGCCCCGGTGCTTACAGGCTGCCTGTGGCGACGTATGGCAGAATCGCCGGTCACTGGCCGGCGCGAGCGACCCATGAATTCTGCTCTACCCGAGCTGTCGACGCTACAACTCCTAGCGGCCCCAATTCACCGGATCTTTTTCCACACCAGATACACCGGCAGGCCGAGCAGCACAATCACTACTCCTGGCCAGGTGTAGGTCGGCTTGTAGATCAGCAACGCCAGACAGATAAGCGCCGCGGCGATCACGTATAAAGCGGGCAAGACCGGGTAGCCGAAGGCCCGATAGGGGCGCTCGGCGTTGGGCTGCTTGCGCCGCAGGATGAATATCCCGCTGATAGTCAGGACATAAAACACCAGCACGGCAAAAACGACATAGTCAAGCAGGTCGCTGTAGGTTCCGGTCAGACAGAGCAGGCTCGCCCAGATCGCCTGCACCCAAAGGGCGGCCGCCGGCACGCTGAATCTATTAAGCCTGCCGGCCTGAGCAAAAAAAAGGTTGTCTTTCGCCATAGCGTAGGTGACCCTCGCCCCCGCCAGAATCAAGCCGTTGTTGCAGCCGAAGGTCGAAATCATGATTAGGATCGCCATGATCAACGTGGCGATGTCACCAAACATCACCGCGGTCGCCGCCGTGCCCACGCGATCGTTGGCTGCAAACTGTATTCCCCGCCCGACCACATCAGTGGCATCCGGCGTGCCATGCAACGGAAGGATCATTAGATAAGCGACATTGGCTACCAGGTACAGCAGTATCACCGTACCGGTGCCGATTAAGAGACTGCGCGGCAGCGTTGTCGACGGCTTGACCACTTCACCGGCTGCAAAAGTTATGTTGTTCCAGGCGTCGGCAGCAAACAGCGATCCGACCATCGCCACTGCAATCGCCGCCAGCAACGTAATTCCGGAGAGCGGTCCTATCGCCACAATCTGGCCGTCGGCCACACGGGTCCACGACGCACTCCACATATCCGAAAAGTTGGCTCCGATAGCGGTTGCGTTGCGCCCGATCAGAATGCCGAGCAGAATAAGCCCGATAAGCGCGATAGTCTTGGCACTGGTGAAAATGTCCTGGATAATCTTTCCACCGCGAATGCCGCGCGTGTTGGCCCAGGTGAGCAGGACAATTGAGCCGATCGCCACCAGGCGGGCGGCGGTGATCTTGATCCCTGCAATTGACAACAGCACGTTGTCGTCGCCCGCCGAGGGGAACACCACCGCGGTAAACTTCGCAAACGCCACCGCGACAGCCGCAATAGTGCCGGTCTGAATCACCAGGAACAGCGTCCAGCCATATAGAAACCCGATCAGCGGGTTGTAGGCCTCGCGCAGGTAGACATACTGCCCGCCGGCCTGCGGCATCATACCGGCCAGCTCGCCGTAACTCAGCGCGCAGATCACGGTCATCACACCGGTTATGAGCCAGACCAGAAGCAGCAGCGCGGGCGAGCCGACCGTGCGGGCGATATCGGCGCTGACAATAAATATGCCCGAGCCGATCATCGAGCCGATGACGATCATGCTGGCGTCGAGAAGGCGCAGTTCTCGCTTGAATTCGCGGTGTACTTGGGATTCGCCTGGGACGGAGGTCATTTCGTTCGCCCTCACGGGATGCGTTAGTCTTAACTATGTCTCGCAAAAGTGTGGAGCGTTTGAGTCCAAATCAAGTTTGAACCAACAGGAGTCTGATGCCCAACATCCACATCTCGCTGGTACCCGTTGCCTTGCCCGCCTTATCGGAAATGAGGGGGGTTTAGGTCCGGTGAGGCGTGGCCTCCCATGGCTTTGTCGACACTACGTTTCGCTCTTATGTGCCCCGCCGGGCCGCCCGGTCTCGCTCTGCGAAAGCCAGGACGTGACCGTCGAGATCAAGGCTATATGCAACCGTATCGCCCCATGCTCGCAGGGACAGCCCGCTGAGCTCTCTGGCGCCGGCATCGAGTGCACGTCGATGATATGACTCGGCACTCGCGACGGTCAGGTAGAGTTCGCAGCGGGGAATGCCTTGCGCCGTACCCGGGACCGGCAGCGTAGCGCCGAGCAGACGCTTGATTCCACGGGCCGGCATCAGGCCCAGTGTGGCGCCGTCGCCGAGGTCGAACTCGGTCATCCCCGGCACATGCAGGTCAGGCGCCTTGCCCAGTACCCGTGAATAGAACGATGCACTCGCTTCCTGGTCAGCTACGTAGAGAATGAAGAGGGCTTTCATTCTGGCTTGTCAGGAGCTTGAGATACCTTGAAAGTGAGCACATCACCACAGTAAGCTGGCGCAGGAGTTTTTGACCTGCACTACTACGGTCGATAGTGCAGTATGTGATTGAAATCGCCGACGGCAAAGAGATCGGTCGCACTGAAGCCATATAGGCCGTTTAGATTCATACCGACTTTGGTATCGAGAGTCTTCCACGTTCCGGCCGACCGAACCATTACTGTGCCACTTTCGCCACTTACGAAAATGCGACCGCCGTCAGTGGTGAAAATCGACCAGACCGACGTGAGGTTCTCACCGGCGGCCAACGGTTCCGGCGCACCCCCCACCTCGGCATCCATCATACTCACAAAGGTACCGTTATCGCCGACCGCGTATACATCCTGGTATGAGATCCCGTGAACGCTCTTGAGGTCGACTGACGTGCGAGTATCGACCGTGTCCCACTGGCGCTGCTCATACACGAGAGCCGTGCCAGCATCGCCGATTATCCAGACGACCGTGTCGCCAAGGTATTCTGTCGCCCAGACGTCGTTTAGGTTATTAGTGGTAAGCCCGGTGATTGGCAGCCAGTCAGCGCCGTCATAGCGGAGAACGGTTCCGCCGTCGCCGACAGCAAAAGCAGCATTGGGAGAAATAGCCGCGACGCCGTTGAGGTCGACAGCCACACCTGAAGTCATCGATACCCAGTTGCTCAGGTCGGTTTGATCGCGGGCGAGGATCACGCCGCCATCGCCGACTATGAACCAGGCGCTATCCGATACTCCCGTGACGCCGTTGAAATCAGTTGTGACAGAACCGCCGTCGACAGTCATAGTCGTAAACAGGTCCCCGCCGGATGATCGCAGGATTCGTCCACCCGTGCCTACCGCAACCGCCTCTCGCGCGCTGGAACGGGTTCCGGCCCACACATCGGTGAAATCCGGCTCGTCGCGAATGTTCATGGGTGACCAATTTAGGCCGTCGAAGTGGAACGATGTTTGGCCGACCGCGTAGATGTCGTTTGCGGCATTGCCCCAAATGCTCAGAAAGCCGAAGCCGGTCAGGACCGTATCCTCGGTCCAGTCATTGCCGTCATAATGGAGAATCTTGCCGCCCCAGCCGACCGCGTACAGGTTGTTGTCGCTGTCTCCCCAGATGCTATACAGGGAGTTGGTGGTCGGGGTTGTCATCCTGGTTACATTTGAGCCGTCGTACCGGAGAACCGTCCCCCGCGAACCGACCAGGTATATCGAGGACTCAGAGAGCCCCCAGACATCCCAGAGGTCCTCGAACGTGTGCGCGCGCATGACGCTCCACGACCCACTGCGGTAGCGAAGCAGGCTGCCATCGGTGCCGCACGTGAAGACGTTGCTATCTGCACTCCCCCAGACCGAGTTAAGCCACACGGGGCTGTTACCGCCGGTGGTCATATTAGTCCAGAGAAAGCCGTCATAATGCATGATAGTACCGTCGAGCCCCACTGCGAAGATATCCGATGCGGAACTGCCCCACACGTCGTACAGGCCCCATTGGACCCCTGAAAACGGCTCCGCGGCAAAGTTGATCCCGTTGTAATTCTCCAGAACCGGGTCATCGTAGTAGACAGTGGTAGTATCTACCGCATGGCTGACATCAGCCACTCGGCCAACGAAGTAGACATTGTTTCCTGCTGTGCCCCAGGCTGAGTAAAACGTCCGCTTGGTGTCGATGGTCGAATTCAGGCTGTCCCAGGTCCCCCCCTGACGGCGGAAGACCAGGCCGTCGTCACCCATGACGAAGATATCGCCACCGGGGATGCCCCACACTTTTTCCCAGGTCGTGACAGTCGGTAGACTGGTGAGTTGGCGGAAAGTGGGAGTCGCCGGAGTTGGCTCGACTATAGTCTCGTCATCGCCGCAGGAGGCCAGAACCATGAGAAGGGCAACTGGCGCGAGAAGGGCAACGCGGGCCGGGATTTTTTTCGTGATGCGCAAGGCCTTGTGTACCAACATCATGAGTTACTTTCGACTTCAATTATACACGTCGCGCGCCGGAAACGGCCGAATCAAGCTTTGATAATAGGTCACCCCAGAGAGGGGAACAAGGGAAAAGTGGATTCAGATTGAGTAACGGCAAAGATTCGTCCCCCCCTTGCCCTTTCTCACCAAATCCCTATATTACCCGGGCCTTTGGGGCTGAAGAGAAACAAGATAGAGTAACATCGACCCATGAGGTGATCGCCACAAACTCAGTGCCATGTTCTCACATCTGACCGACAAGCTCGAGCTTGCCTTCAAAAAGCTGCGCGGCCTTGGCAAGATCTCGGAGACGAATATCAAGGACTCTATGCGCGAAGTCCGGCAGGCGCTGCTCGAAGCTGACGTCAACTTCAAGGTGGCGCGCGATTTCGTCAAGTCGGTCCAGGAGAAAGCAGTCGGCACTGAGGTACTCAAGTCTATCGATCCCGGCCAGCAGATTGTCAAAATCGTTCACGACGAGCTGGTCGAACTTCTCGGCGGGAAAGCCGCCCCGCTTGCCCCGGTCGACAAATCCCCCACTATCTACATGGTCTGCGGCCTGCAAGGCTCCGGCAAGACGACCCTGGTCGGCAAGCTGGCGCTTATGCACAAGCGCAAAAATCAAAAACCGCTCGTGGTGGCCGCCGATATCTACCGCCCCGCCGCGGTCAAACAGCTCAAGGTGCTGGCGGATTCGATCCAGGTCGAGCAGTTCTCTCTCGACGGACAAAACCCGGTAGAGATTTGCCGCCAGGCGGTGAAACATGCCGAGAAGAGCTTCATCGATCTGGTTATCTTAGACACCGCCGGGCGTTTGCACGTAGACGACGACCTGATGCTTGAGCTCGAGGAGATCAAGAAGGCCGTCAAGCCGCATGAGATTCTCTTGGTCGCCGACAGCATGACCGGCCAGGATGCGGTCAATGTCGCCGACGTATTCCACAAGCGCCTCAATATCACCGGTGTGGTGCTGTCCAAACTCGACGGCGATGCCCGTGGCGGCGCGGCGCTCTCGATCCGCAGAGTAACTGGCTGTCCGATCAAGCTCGCCTCGGTGGGCGAAAAACTAGGCGATCTGGAACCGTTTCATCCAGACCGCCTGGCGTCGCGCATTCTCGGCATGGGCGATATTGTTACGCTGGTCGAGAAGGCCCAGGCCACGGTCGACATGGAGCAGGCCAAGAAGCTCCAGCAGAAGCTGCTCAAGGCCAAGTTTGACTTCGAGGACTTTCTCGAGCAAATGAACCAGCTCAAAAAGATGGGACCGCTGGAGTCGGTGCTGGGGATGGTGCCTGGAATCGGAAAGGCGCTCAAGGGGATCAAATTCGACGAGAACGAGATCGAGCGCACCGCGGCGATTATCAAATCGATGACCCCGCAGGAGCGGCGCCATCCGCACCTTATCGACGGCTCCCGGAAGAAGCGAATCGCGCTCGGATCGGGCACATCGGTGCAGACGGTCAATCAATTGCTCAAGCAGTTCTTCGCCATGCAAAAGATGTTTGTGTCGATTGGAAAGAAAGATTTCAAAGGTTTACCCAAGAACTTAATGCCGTTTTAGTGATAAACTCTAAGGAGGATTTGGTAGTTGGCAGTACACATTAGACTTCGTCGGATGGGCAAGAAAAAGCGCCCGTATTACCGTATCGTGGCGGCGGATTCGCGCCGCGCTCGCGACGGCCGTTTTCTGGAGGTGCTGGGAACTTACAACCCGATCGAGCGCCCGGCGGTCGTGTCGGTCAAAGAGGAACGACTCACCTACTGGCTGAACACCGGCGCCGAGCCGAGCGATACGGTCAGTTCGCTCCTGACGCAGATCGGGTTTACTGAGAAGTATCACAAAGTCCGGGCCGGTCAGGATGTGGCCGAGTTGGCCCTCAAGGCCACGATTACGGAGCGCAAGAAGAAGACCCGGAAAGCCAAGAAGGCGGCGGCGGCCCGGGCACAGGCGGCTGAGGCCGAAGCCGCGGCGGCGGCCCAGCCTCCGGCCGAAGGCGAGAAGACCGAAGGTTGATAATGGCTGCGGCCGGCCACTTGCCCGGGATCGGTTACCCGGCGTGAACAAGTCGGCATTGGTGAGGATACGCCATGAAGGATTTCCTCGAGACGATTGTCAGGGCGCTGGTAGACAACCCGGAGGCGGTTGCGATCAGCGAGGTAGAAGGCTCGCGCACGACGGTTTACGAACTGCGAGTCGGCGCGGGTGATCTCGGCAAGGTGATCGGCAAATCCGGTCAGACGGCCAGGGCGATCCGAACGCTGCTGGCGGCGGCGGCCGCGCGCCAGGGCAAACGGGCAGTGCTGGAAATACTGGAGTAGTTGGAAACCAAAGGAGATCTGATACTGGTCGGCCGTCTCGGTCGCGCCCGCGGAGTGCACGGCTGGATCTGGATAACCCCCGACACCGACTTCCCCGAACGGTTCGGCGAGCTGGATCGGATTCTGGTGAGCGAACAGGACGCCTGGCGCGAACTCGAAATCGAGGCGGCGGAAGTTATCGGGGGACGGCCGGTGATCAAATTTGTCGGAATTGACAGTCGTGAGGATGCCGCCCGGTACACCAATCGCCAACTGGCCGTAGCAAGAACGCAACTGGTAGCGCTGCCGCCGGATACGCACTACGTTTTTGACCTGGTCGGCTGCGCGGTGCGCGATGCCGACAACGGACGGCGCCTGGGTGAGATTATCGACGTGATTCGCTACCCGGCCAACGACGTGTACGTGGTCAGGACTGACAGCGGTAAAGATGTCTTGTTTCCGGCGGTAAATGACTATGTGCGAAAGATCGACACCGTCCTGCGCACGGTAGTAGTGGTGAGCGGCGGCATGTTCGACGACACGGACGAGAAAAACGGATCATGAAGTTTGAGATTGTCACACTGTTTCCTGATTATTTCAGCCTGTCCATGCGGCAGTCACTGATCGGGAAAGCGTGGGACAAGCAGCTCTTTGACATAGTATTGGTAAACCCGCGTGACTTCGCGGTCGACAAGCATCATTCGGTCGACGACACCCCGTACGGCGGCGGCGGCGGCATGGTGATGATGCTTGAGCCGCTGGACCGCTGCCTGGAGTCGCTCGGATGGCCGCACAAGGGCAAAGAAAAGAGGCCCTCCAAAGAGCGGCTGATTCTCACCTCGGCGGCAGGCCGGGTGCTGGCGCAATCGCTGGCGGTAGAGTACTCATTGTGTGAGCGGCTCACGATTATCTGCGGCCACTACCTCGGCGTGGATGAGCGGCTGTTGAGCCTGTATGAGATCGACGAGGTTTCGATCGGCGATTACGTCCTCACCGGCGGCGAACCGGCCGCGGCGGTGATGGTCGACGCAGTCGCGCGGTTGATTCCAAGAGTGCTGGGCAATTTCGAGTCGGCGCTGGGTGATTCGCACATGGACCAGATCACCGGCGCCCCGTGCTACACCAAGCCGGCCGAGTATCTCGGTCTGAAGGTGCCGGAGGTGCTCGTATCAGGCGATCATGCCCGGATCCAGCAGTTCCGTACCGACGCCGCCCTGGAGAAATGCCGGCGCAACCGGCCAGATCTGTTCCGTAGACTGAGAGCCGCGGATCATGAAGGGCCGTCAGAATGAGACGAATAGAGAAGTTGATATAGAAAGGACATCATCATGAAACGAATCGCACAGATTGAAAAGAAGTTCATGCGTGACACCACCCCGGAGTTCCGTTCGGGCGACACCGTGCGGGTGCATGTACGCATCAAAGAGGGCGACAAGGAGCGTATTCAGATCTTCCAGGGGGACGTGATCAGCCGTCGCGGCGGAGGCACCGGCGAGACCTTCACGGTGCGAAAGATTTCGGAGGGGATAGGCGTGGAGCGCGTGTTTCCGCTGCATTCGCCGAACGTGGCGAAAATCGAGCGGGTTCGCCAGGGTCATGTCAGGCGCGGCAAGCTGTATTATATGCGTGATCTGACCGGCAAATCGGCGCGAATCAAAGAAGGCATGACCGGCAGCGAGAAAGAAGGCAACGGCGAGCCGGAGAAGAAGTAGCCGGTGCTTTTCAAAAGTGCTGCCGGGCGACACTGCCCGGCAGTTTTCTCCAGACAGACCCGGATCCGTTGCGTCAGGCCCTGCTCCGAGCCCGACTCGCCCTGCGGGTCGGGCTCGGAGTGAGACCTGACGCCGTTCGTGTTGCCTGGTCCCGCCGCGGCGGGCTTCCCGGCAGTCTCTTGCGTACCGATCGTTTCCCTGCGCTCGACTCAATTCCCAGAGCGTGCAACATAACTTCAGATTCGCCGTACCACTCGCTGAGGTGGTCAAGTGCGAACTGTTCTCTTTTTCCTCGCCTGTGCAGTCGTATCCTCAAACTTGCTGAGCTGCTACCGGGAATCATCGAAAACCGCGAAACAGCAGGTCGACTTCTCGGCCGCCACGGCCCTGCTGGACGTACTACAGGCCTCGGTCGATGAGTCCCCGAACTGTGACTCTATCACTGACCGACTATCATCGCTCCCCAGACAACAGCGCGATGCCTTGCTGGACAGCCTGATTGCCGCAAAGGAATCAAAGCCAGCGTTGGTTCGCCGCATCCATGCGCTTATTGAATCGCCCGCCTATCGTCTGTACTACCGGCAATTCCGCAACGTGAAGCCGGATGACCACCGTCGGATTCTACTGGCCCTCCCCTATGAGGCCATCCCCAGCCCGGCCGATATCTCCCGCAACCTGCTTGAAATAACCGTGCATCTTCCGTCGGTCCGAAGCTGGATCAAGGGATTGAGCTCGCGGATTGATCTTGACACTTGCCGCAGCATCGCGGAGCGCTGGCTCCCGGACGGCGAACACGAAATCCCCGAGACGTTTTTCATATTCGACGGGAACGGCGATGCTTTTGCCCATGACGGACAGGTTTGTTTCGATCTGTATTCTCTGGTCCTGGCGCGTCGGTCGCCGGACACCCGCTACGAGGGCCTGGACACGCTGTCCGCCGACGGCATCGAGCCCGTGCTGGCCCACGAGTTCCATCACATCTTCGCGCAGCCGTACTTCGCGCCCTCGCGGGACGAAGCCGCAGATTGGACGATCCGTTGGAGAAACCGGCTGATCCGGAGGCTGGTCACGGAGGGTACCGCCATGCATTGTAATCCTCCCGAGGGTTTCAATCGCACAATCAAGGAAGATACCGCGGTGGTCGTGCACTGGTTACGGGAGCTCGATAAGATGATGGCCCTGGTGAAGAGCGGTGAGGTTGCCGAAGAGGTCGCCTCGGACTGGCTGGGCAACACCTATCAGGAGGCTGCGAGGAGCGTCCTTCGTCAGTATCTGAGCCGGACAATTCCGGAGGATGAGCTGGAGCGGGAGGTGAAAGCGCATGAGATTGATCGCCCGTCGCTGGTCTACACCCTGGGCTGGTGGATGGTCTCGCATATCAGCGACAAGGGATTCAATCCCGAGGCAGTACACGAGCTAATCAAACATCCCCTTACTCTGTTCGAGCGGTATAACGCAAAAGTCAGCCCAGGCGCTGACAGTCTGAAAACTCACCGCTGATGGCCTTTGTCCAAGTCACGTACCGTGCGCCTTTTTCCTGATTGTCCGTGACGGGTCGGGGACGTTAACGGTTGTCGAATCCGCCCCGAAGCGGGTCTGGATTCGACCTACTTTCCTCTCAAACGTAGGTCGGGACCCTTGCAGTCCCGACGCCGTCACTGTCGGGCCGTGTCACCGTCACGTAGTCACCCTTCGACAGGCTCAGGGTGACTTGGGGGTGTCTTCGCCGACAGTGACCGTAGTGCACAGCCATGATTAATCCCACTCGGAGGCTGGGCCGTCGGTCCGCTGTCAGCCGGTGTCGCCTCACAGTACGCAAAACCCACGCGCAACCCGACAGCTACATCCCGAGAATCGTAAACGTCGTGTTCCCGTACTTTCGCTGCTGTACGATTCGCCAGGCTCCCCAGTCAATCTTGTCTGTTTCCGATGTATCGTGCTGGCAGATGATCTGCGACGTACGATCCTCGCCCCTGTAGGTCGAAACCCCTGCGGTTTCGACATCCGGTCCCTTGGAGATATCAAAACCAGAAGGTTTTTGACCTACGCCCATAATGAGTCTATGCTCAGCCAAGAGCTTCAGAGTGAGATCGATAATCCCCTTGTACTGCGGCGGAGCCATCATAATGATATCGAATCGTGATCCCTGCTGCTGGAGAGCTGGGATGACTGTAAAGACATCGCCGGTCAGACATCGGAGTCTGTCCCCGACACCAAGTTTTGTCGCCTGCGAATTGATCGCCTCGGCCAGGCGGGGCTCCAGTTCCACGCCGGTGCCGCTTTTTGCGCCGCGGGAGACCGCCTCGAAGACGTACGAACCGGTGCCGCTGAAGAGATCGAGATAATCGGCGTTGTCCAAGTAAGGCGTCAGGTAATCGAAAATCGCCTTGCGCAGTCGCGACAACGGCGGACGGGTTATGCCGAGATCGGGCGTGACGATCTTTTTGCCTTTCAGCTCACCGGCGATGATTCTGAATTCGAGTTGACGTTCTTTGGACATGTGTTGGTTTCGTACGGTTTTTTCGTGGGCGGCAGAGCCTGCCCCGGACTTGATCCGGGGGCCTCGCCCGTCCCTTTTCCCGCGTCACCTTGCCCGGGGCAGACCGGGAGGTCTGCCGCCCACGTACCACCTATTCAGCCGTATGTCGGGACCTTTACGGTCCCGACATTGTCGCTCTCGCCACCTTTGCCACGTCACAGGACCATAGGGGTCCTGCCCTTCGGGCCCAAAATACCCGGCGTGGTCAGGTAACAAAAGAGTTTTGACCAGCCGACATAATGTTTATAGTGAACCCGGCGTGTCTACACGACACTGTCAGTCCGGAGCATCGTGTGGCCATCAAATCGATCCTGTCAGACACTACACTAA
This sequence comes from Candidatus Zixiibacteriota bacterium, assembly GCA_040752815.1. Classification (NCBI taxonomy): domain Bacteria; kingdom Pseudomonadati; phylum Candidatus Zixiibacteriota; species Candidatus Zixiibacteriota bacterium. The sequence continues at coordinate 113,373 of JBFMGC010000003.1, read as the reverse complement.
GCGCGTTTCTCGAAAACCTCGAGACGATGCTTTACGAGCGCGGCTACTCGGGTGTTTGCGGGGTCGACGAAGCCGGGCGCGGGCCGCTCGCCGGACCGGTCGTCGCGGCGGCGGTGATTTTACCGCGTGAAGTCGAGATCGACGGGCTCGATGATTCCAAGAAGCTCACGCCGGCCAGGCGAGGCTACGTATTCGAGCAGATCGTGGGGCTGTCGCTGCCGTGCGCGGTAGGCATCATAGATCATGCGACCATCGACCAGATCAACATCCTGCAGGCATCGCTGCGCGCGATGCGCAAGGCGGTGATCGACCTCGATCCGCGCCCCGATGTGGTTTTGGTCGACGGCAATGCGTCGATTCCAAATCTGTCCCAGCCCCAGTTTGCGGTGGTCGGAGGAGACCGCCGCTGCCGCGCCATCTCCGCCGCCAGCGTTATTGCCAAAGTTACCCGCGACCGGATCATGGATCGGTACCAGGAGCTTTACCCCGGCTTTTCGTTTTCCACGCATAAGGGGTACCCGACCGCGGAGCACCTTCAGGAACTGCGCAAGCACGGGCCGTGCGACATTCACAGACGAACCTTCCGCCCCGTGGCCGAACTGGTCAACCAGTATGCCCTCTTCTAAGAACCCAAAGCCGAAGAACCGGCGCAGAATCGAAACGGGAAGAAGATTCGAGCGGTTGGCGGCTCGTTTCTACACTGACAACGGTTTCGAGATCATCGCGCGCAACTGGCGCGCGGGGCGGAGGGAAATCGATCTTATTGTGCGCAAGCAGGATGTGATCGCGTTTGTGGAGGTAAAAGCGTCGGTCGGCAAGAAGTTCGGTCATCCGATCGAGAGAGTAGATAAGAAGAAAATCGCCCACATGACCGATTCCGCCCGGCAATACATCATCAGCAATGACCTAAGCGGCGTCGATTTCCGCTTCGATGTAATCACCTTTCAGAGCGGCAAACTGGAGCACTATCCGAACGCGTTTGAGGTTGCTTAGCCGGCCTACTCCTTCGATTCTCTCAATATCGTCTCATACTTGTCGTCGCCGTGTAAGGCGCCGAGATCACTATCCACCCGAGCCTGCGCCACCAGCTTGGGATTCAATACCACCGCTTTCCTGAGCGCCTCCCGCGCACCCGGCCTGTCTCCGTTCGCCAGGCGAATCACCGCGAGATCGTAGAAAACTTCACCATAGTCCGGGGCCAGTGTGGCACAGCGCTCCATGGGCGGCAGAGCATCGGCGAACCGCTTTTCGGTAAACGCGGTCCAGGCGATATTCCAGGAGTAGTTCATCTGAGCGATATTCAGGATGCGCCCCAGTTCAAGAAACGGTTCGGGGTGGTCATCGATGCGGATATCGATAGCCCTATCAGTATAGCCGCCGTAGCCGGCACCCTCGCGTACTACCAGCAAGGCTGCGGATTGTTTACCTCGCGAGTCGCCGCCGGCCGCCTCGCCCGCCAGAAGAGCTGCGTACATCCGATCTGCAAGATTGCCACCCGTCTGCAGAAAGGCCTTTTCCATAGCGACCACCACCGCCTCGCCCGCGAGAATATTGCCCTGCACCGCATAATTCAGGCCGGAGCGCCCTCCCGCCCAGGCGGAGCAGCCGTCGCCGGTGTAAGTGACCGAGCGGCCATCGGCGGCGACAATGCCGAACTGGCGGCGGCCGGGATCGTTGTCGTTCTTGAGCAGGCTGTCGCGAATTTGCTCGGGAGTCATGCCCGTCTCCAGCATATCCAGCCCGCGCCAGCCAAACGACGTATTGCAGAACGCCTGCGTGGCTACTGCGCCGATTCCTGCTTTCGCCCACGGAACGACATTGCCGACCGTAAAGAACTTCGAGGCCACCGCCACACCGAGTTCGCCGGTGGCCGAGTCCCGCGCCACGATTGAAAACGTGGCTATTGGCTCTTGCCTGGCCGGTTCGCCGGCGTCAACGCCGGACGACACGCTGGAGACCGCCGTGATCACTAATGCGGGAGAAATCAGGTATCTGTTCATGTTTGCGTCCTCGCGACTACTTGATAACAGACCGGGCTAGCGCAGATCGACCGGACTCTGGGCGGCTGCGCGTACCGAATCGCGCATGTCGATCTTTCGTTGGCGCACGATAGAGTCTTCAATCCTGTAAAGCGAATCAACGCACTTCTGGACTTTTTGGGCAAACGGAAGAAGGTCTTCCGGCTGGTTTTCACGTCCGTTGAGGAATTCGAGCACCTTCTCACGCGGAACCGACTCCGCCTGCAGCAGCGAGTCCCGGTACGCGACAAATCGCTCCGGATCGTAGCGGTACCGGGCGGTGGCGATCCACACCTGCGCGGTGACCAGGGCTAGGCGGTTTTCCTCCAAAGATCGTTTCTCTGAATTCCAGCGATCCCAGAGCACATACCCGCCCACCGCCATGCCGAGGACCAGGAGCGGCAGCAGACGTTTCAGCCAAATCAAGGGAAACCAACTTTCGTTTGCACTGTTCCGTACAACGGGTAAATTATCACTCGCCTGATAGGTGGTCAAGAAAGCTTATGGAACTTAATTATCCGGTGCAGCGACGCTCAAGCCGCGCGGTCAAGATCGGCAATGTCATCATCGGAGGTGGTTTTCCGATCGCGATTCAATCGATGACTACGACTGATACCCGCGACGTGCCCGCCACGGTTAAACAGATAAACCAGTTATTCGAGGCCGGCGCCGATATCGTGCGGCTGTCGGTGCTAAACGCCGATGCCGGTGAAAAGCTGGCGGAAATCAGGAAGCAAGTCGACCGTCCGCTGGTCGCCGACATACACTTTCAGTACAAGCTGGCCCTGGCGGCTATTGCGGCCGGGTTTGACAAGATCAGGATAAACCCCGGAAACATCGGCGAGGACTGGAAAGTCCGCGAGGTCACCAAAGCTGCCAAGGATAAGGGCATTCCGATACGGATCGGTGTCAACTCCGGTTCGCTTCCCAAGGATTTGCTCGAGCAGTACGGCCACGACGACCCCCGCGCGTTTGTCGAGGCGGCGCTGCGCGAGGCGGCCATTCTCGAAGAAATGGACTTTCACGATATCGTTATCTCGGTCAAATCGACCAGCACCAATACCGCCTTCTGGGCCTACCACATGCTGGCCCAGCGGTGCGATTACCCTCTGCACGTGGGAATCACCGAGTCCGGCACGCTTGAGACCGGCACGGTCAAATCCTCGGTGGGTATCGGCGCGATTCTTCTCACTGGTATCGGCGATACAATCCGCGTTTCGCTTTCAGCGGATCCGATTCACGAAATCCGGGTCGGCAAGCAGATTCTCAAGTCGTGCGCGTTACGAAAAGAGGGCGTGGAGATTATCGCCTGCCCAACCTGCGGGCGGTGCCAGATCGATTTGATTCCACTGGCGGAATCGATCGAGCAGAAGACCAAGCATATGAAGTCATCGCTGAAAGTTGCGGTTATGGGGTGCCCGGTGAATGGTCCCGGCGAGGCGGCGGCGGCTGATGTCGGCATCACCGGCGGCAAGGGGAAGGCGATTCTGATGAAAAAGGGCGAGATCATCAAGACCGCGCCGGAGGCGGAGCTGGAAAAAATGCTGTTAGACGAGATCGAGGCGATGACCGGCGAGAAGGTGCAGCGGTAGTCACGGACACGATGATCGAAGAGGCCCCGGAAACGGGGTTTTTTCATTGGGGTCGCCGCAGAAAGATCATGCCGCTCATGCCGGAGATGTCCACATTGTTGTCGATTCTCCGCCCGTTAACCCAGTTCAGTACGATTTTGGCGGAGGCCGGGTGGCCCACCAGACCTGAAACGTGGGCCACCAGACCCGTTTTTTCATTTGGGCCGGCGCAAGAATAGGTAGCCGTTGAGTGAACGGATGTTCAGACTATCCCCGCCGAACCATATGCTTTTCAACACTACCATCGCCGACGAATCGACATCCACCGAATGGAAAGTCATATCCTGAGGAGACGGGTCATCGCTCTTCCGTTTCTCCATAAGTTCAGGCAGACGTTCTCTCATGGACACGACCGTAACGGCGCTCGTGTCATACGATACCCCCCTGAACTGCAGAGTCAGCCGGCAACTGGCGGTATCGAATTCCAGCCGACAGGTGTCCGACTCAAGAGTGAAGTTTCTGATCGACTTGGATGCCGACAAGTCGTCAAACCGGAGCATCAGATCGTAGCCCTCCGTGCTTATCGGTTCCTCATCGCCGAGTCTGAGGGGTGCGAACTTACCCCTGTCAAATGCCACGGCCGGGCTGGCATACGCAAAACCAAGCTTCTCCGTGGTGGCCTCGTCTCTGGTATAGAACGGGAGCGTATCCAATCCCTGTCGCGTGCTGTCCGGCAGCCATTCCGCAAACGCATCGAGTCCATGCATCTCGTTGAGATAACTCGTTGCGCTGCTCATTTGCTGCCGGTCTTCGAGGGTCGGTTCCGCCGGAGGTTTCTGGGCCGTGCCCTCGACCAGCATCCCGTTCCTGGCCATAAGTGCTGCCAGCCGCGCCTGCTGACTTCCGCGCGAGACGGCGAACGCGCTCCAGGGGCCGTAAGCCGAAAGAAACGCTATAAGACAGATAATGATCGGAATCAGGCGCATGTCTTTCCGTTTGGAGACGATCATGTACCCCACCCCAACCGCCAGCCCTACCGCCATCGCCAGCACGAAATAGCGGTTCTCCGTGACGCCGTAGTCCGAGATTCTTCGCATGATGGCCAGGAAGAGCATCACCACGAGCGGCACGAGGCTCAAATAGTACCACTTTGAGATCGCCTCAATCCACCGGCTTTCGATTCGCTCTCTCAATGGATGCAGGAGCAGCGACGAGAGTATCCCTATCACCGCGTACCAGAGAACCAGTTCGGATACCCACCCCCGGGGCCAGTTCCACTCGATGATGATCTTGGCCTCGTATGCGATCAGGATCACGAAATATATTCCGACCAGCGGCAAAAGTATGAACTGTGTGAACACTTTCAGGCCGCTCGGATACTCGTCGCTTTGGTTGAGCGCGGCCAGGTCTTTCGGCACACCGGCCAGGACGACCCAGGTGAAGAACAGGCCGACAATGGTTATCCAGAGACGGAAGTAGGTCTCGGGCTGGATGTCGGCCTCGAACAGGTGGTCTATCGCGGCCAGCGCCAGCGCCAGACCCAGGAACAGCACCACCGAATACAGCCCGGATATCAGGAGTCGTAGAAAAAGCGTCTTATTGTATTGCCAGAATCCGACCACCTGGTCCCTGCCGGTCCAGGGCAGCCATGCGACCAGGAAGTGCAAACCGATAAAGAGCAGTGCGAACCGGACCATGGGGTACATCGGTTCGTTGATTTTTGCCGGCAAAGAAAAGTAGTATGCGGTTAGTAACACGACACCTGCCGACTGCAGGAAGAGTTGTCCGGATCGCGCCCAGAGGCGTTTCTCCGCGAATGTCGTCAGCGCTACAAATAGTGGGATTCCGAGCGCAGCGCAGGCCAGGAGCTTTTCGAGCACGGGATACTGGCCGTCATAATCGCGATCGGCCAGCGTGACCGCTGCTGCTACGCCGATAAGGGCGCTTATAAGCGAGAGCGGAAAACGGGCGGCCGATGCCGCCGCCCCATGTATTATCTGATCGTAAGAGGGGAATCTCCTGAACACGCTCATACCTTCACCACCTGTCTGAGTGCCCGGTCAGGGGCTTTCCATAACGCGCCTGCAAAGTCGCAACCTTGAGGGTCGCCGAAACCAAACTTCTCACCTCAGGCGGCGCGGGTCAACAAGTGGTTTGCGAGATACAACAGAGCCACAGGCGGGCAGAGGCCGTGTGAACGGGGAAGAGTGGTCGTCCCCCGGGCCCCAGGTCAGGACTTCAACCCCCGCACGTAGATCGGGACGTTGTTGTTGACGATTGTCTCCGGGTCGTAGGATTTGCCCTGTAGTCCCTTCCAGAGCGAGTTGCCCATCGCGCAATCGAACACCATGCCGACAAAACACCTCGCGGTGATCTCGCTCTGCTTCTTGACAATCAGCCCCTGCTGGTGCATACGGTCGAGCTGCTCGACCAGGAACCTCACATACGGTCCCCTAATCAGCTCGAAAATCCGCTTGGCCTTGTCGTGCCCGCGAAGCGCGGCGTACAGCAGCAGGCGATAAATATCGGCGTTTTCCGTATAGAACGCGATAATGTGACGGGCTATCGATCTGAGCAGCGATTCGAGATCGTTCTCCTGCTCCAGTTGTTTGAACAGCTCCTCGTACTTGAGCCGGTCGCGAAGGGACTCGAGAACGCCAATGTAAATTGCGTCTTTAGAGGCAAAATGCCGGTAGATTGCCGGTTCAGTGATGCCGCATTGATCGGCCAGCTGCTTAACGGTTACCTTGTCGTAACCATCGCGGCTGAATGCCTCCGTAGCGAACACCAGGATTTGTGACTTGCGGTCGATTTTAGGTTTCATCTTAATCCTATGGTTGTTAGGACTAACTAACAATGATTATCCACAAAGTCAATGGATAAGTCGGGCGATTATGTCTGGCGGGAACCCGGATCGATAGGACATAGTACTCCCCCACCGTCTACTTTCCGGAAGTGTGCTCCTTTTGCGGAACCACCATGACCGATTTCTCCCGTTCGACTGTCACCAGTCCCGGCTTGGCATTGCGCGGTTTTCTCACGTAGCGTCTCTCGGTATAGGCGACGGCGACCAGGCTGTCATGGCGGGCCTTGCTGTGCCAGGCGGCAATCGCGGCGGTTTCCTCGATCTCCCGTTTTGACGGGGCAAAAGATTTGTTCGGGTATTTCATCACCACATGCGAGCCCGGACACTGCTGCGTGTGGAACCAGAGTTCGTAAGGTTTGGCAAAGTCGAACGTTGTCCGATCGTTGTCGGCCCCGTCGCGGCCGATATAGATTGTCAGCCCCGTGGACAGCCTGGCTTCGCGGTAGGGCAGTCTCGGCTGGGTCTCACGCTTGGGCGCCTCGCGAGGAAGCAGCGACTGAAGCTCGGCATGGTACTGCTTTTGTGCCGACTCAAAATCAGTCTCCAGTTCAGTCAGCATTTTGCGCAGCGCCTCGAGCTCCTGGCCGGCGATTTCCCCCCGCCTTCTCAGAAGGTCCAGCCCTTCGCGCCCCTTGCGGTGCCGGCGGAAGTACTCATCGATGTTCTCCTGCGGGCCGGCAGCCGGATCCAGGTCGATGTGCACGGTGGGCCGGTGAGGATCGAGGATGTCCTCGACGGATATCGTCTTCAATCCCTTCCTGAGCCTATCGCGGTGAAGCTGAAGCAGCTCGCCGATCCGCTTGTACTTCCCGTAGTCGGCCGCTTTGGCGATATCGAGTTCTATATTGTGCACCAGTCTCTCGTGACGCTTGATCGCTCCGCTGACCGCTTTCAGCAGGCGCTGTTCCTCGGATACCTCGCTGACTACCGTCTGACGGCGATTGACCATCTCCATAGTCGCCAACGAAAGCGTCCTGAACTTCTCGGGTTCGATATCGGTCGATTCTAACCGGAAGGGGTAAACTTCGATTCCGCCCTTGAAAGTGTATAGATAACCTGCGTGCCCCACCTCGAAACGCGAGGCGACCTGTGTGATCGCCTTCGCGAGCGCATCAGCTTGCTCGGCGGTAATGGCGACGGAATCAGGCGAATGTATCCTCGCGCGCACGAGCGCCTCCCGCGCCAGAGTATCGTTGAAACCAAGCAGCACGCCCTTGAGAACGGCCACTGCCGAGCGATTGCTTTCCTGCCGCATTCTCGCCAGAAGACCATCACCGCTGATATCGTATGGGCCGATACGATCTCCGGTCTCCGGAGCCTGGTAGACTTCACCCGGAGTGAACTTGCGATTACGCAGCGTCGCTGACTTGCCGCCGCTTTGGTCGAGCAGCCAGACATTACCGTTCGGACCGAGCGCCTCAAACAGTATGCGACAGGGTACGCCGTCGCGTGTGACCTTCATTTCGAATATGCGATCGAGGTGCGGCTGGACTATACCGGTGACTTCGGCGTTGTCGAGTCCGAAAATCGGCCAGGGCTTCTCGGTCGTATCCAGTTTGATCTTCGACACCGGCACACAGAAACACCCTGATCCGGCCGGATGATAGACCAAAGCCAGCCCGTGGCGTTCCCGCCCGCGCTGAACGACAAAAAGGGCGGTCCGCAGCTTTTTGTAGAACTCGGTGGCGACAATCCGCCCGCCTTCGAGTTCCGCTTTCAACTCGGCTACGAGCGCGGCGATATGAAGCGCGGTTTGCATCGGGCGAATATAGACCTGTCCGGAACTGGCGACAAGATTCAAGGGCAGCGGGTCGTTGGACCGCACGGAACAGCATTCTCGTGCTTTCGGGCAGGTCTACGCGACAGATGACGTGGCTGTTTGAACTGGCGCTTTCTCAGCCTTGTCGCTAACCTGCAAATTGCCTCTGAAGCAACACAGTTAACCGCCGGCAAAAGGAGCTACGATGAAATACGGTGCTCGAAATCAGATCAAGGCGAGAGTCAAGTCGATCAAGACCTGCGATATTATGACCCCGGCCAAATTCGACGTCATCGGCCCGGCCCAAATGGCCTCGGTGCTGACCACCGACTCGGCGGTCGATATGGGCCTCAAAGTCGGCGACGAGGTGCAGTTGATCGTTAAGGCTATTCACGTACTCCCGGTAATAGATTGATATACAAAGGGTTAAGTGAAGCCAGAGGCTCCTCAGAAAAATAGAGCCAAATTCTCTTTTTTTTTGGAACTTCCGCCGGTAGTGGCGCGTTTCACTACTTGAAAGCCAAAGGGAGTAAGGCTTGCTGGAACATTTCAGCCCAACCACATCGCGAGAACGGGGCCGCAAGGCCCCGTTCTTATTTTAGGTCCCGCCCCTCCGCACTTTCATGGATCAAAAGGTCAAAAAAATTGTTGAATCCGAGAACAGCAGCGGTCAGCTTGGCGTGACTTCACGTATGACACCTGGGCGGACAACGGCACTGCAATATCGCTGCTGTGAAAATTGACGTCCTTACGGAAGAGCGCGTGCAAAACCTCTCAGCAGGGATGTCCGTGGCGGGGCAAGGATGCCCCGCCATGTTTATTTGTACGGGGGCGGTAACACGAGAGGGCATTGGCGAGCAAGTCGGTTCAGCCCCAGGCCGCAGGCTGACCAGGGTACCGGCCCCGGCATCTTGACGGTTGCACGCGGCCGCCGCGCGCCGTGGGAGGCTCTCCTACCCCAACCGCAAATTCGGGATCGCGTTGGCGATCAGCTCGCCGGGGCCGTACTTTTCGAAATTGTAGTATCCGGCCGCGGCGATCATCGCGGCATTATCGGTACAGAGCTGTAACGATGGATAAAACATCCGCCCACCTATCGCTTTCACCTCCTCGTGCAGCCGGGTGCGAAGGCGGCTATTGGCCGCTACGCCGCCGGATATAGTCACATGCCGCACGCCGGTGTGCTGAGCAGCCAGTATCGTCTTTGAAACTAGCGCATCCACTACCGCTTCCTGGAACGATGCGGCAATGTCGGCCTTGTTTTTTTCAAGTTCTTCAGGTGTGAGCTTTGCCAGATAGATCGCCACTGCCGTCTTCAATCCGGAAAACGAGAACTGGTAGTCATCTTTCATGACAGCTCGGGGAAAGCGATGATGTCTCGCGTTTCCGGTCTCGGCCAATTTGTCCAGAGCCGCTCCGCCCGGATACCCCAGCCCCATGATCTTTGCGACCTTATCGAACGCCTCGCCGGCGGCATCATCGCGGGTCCGTCCCAGCACGTTGTACTCACCGAAAGAGAGAACCTCTACCAGCATCGTGTGGCCGCCGGAGACAATCAGCGTTAGATGGTGTTTGTCAAGTTCGCGATGTTCGAGCACGTTCGCCGCGAGATGCCCCTCGAGGTGGTTCACCGGTACAAACGGCAGCTTGCGCGCGTACGCCAACCCCTTGGCGAAACTAAGGCCCACTAACAGCGGGCCCACCAGGCCGGGGCCGACTGTCGCTGCCACAAGTCCGATATCATCAAGAGCAACGTTGGCATCCGCGAGCGCCTGCTTGTAGATCGGCACAATCGCCTTTACATGCTCCCGGCTGGCCACCTCCGGTATCACGCCGCCGAACCGCGAGTGCACCGCCTGTGACAGGATCACGTTTGACAAAACATCGCGGCCATCGCGAACAACTGCCGCCGAGGTTTCGTCGCAAGAGGTCTCAATCCCCAGCGTTATCATATGGAATACTGACGACCGCAACCGAATCGATCGACAGCGACTTCAAACGAAACCCCGGTGGACAATCAAAGTGAACCCTGGTGCGGTTGCCGGGGCCGATCTGGTGGTAGTCGACGGAGAGGGTCAGTGCATTGGGATCGACGCGATCGATTTCGTCGGGCGGGCCGGTCAGCTCGACCCGCACAAAATCGGGCCGCGTGCGTGTCTCAGTGTTGGGCGGGGCATTGAAGATCTGAATCGGTAGACGTTCGAATACCCGTGTCTTTACCGGAAAGACCGGTATGGTAATCGATACCGAATCCGGCTCGACCCGGAAACCGTACCCGATCGGCTGCTCGAGAGGCAGCGTTATAGTCACCGGGTTACGCAGCGTTCCCAGTCTACGCGGAGCTGTCCGCAGCGAGTCAATATCTTTCAGCCGGGATCGCGGCCCTATAAGCGACGCCGATGCCGGCTCGAGGTGCAATTGCTGACCCACGGCGAAACCGTCATCCGCGGATACCTCAATCCTCGCCGCCACCGGCAGCTTGACTGATGACTCCGCGTCGATTTCCAGACGGGTAACTTTAGGCGAGGAAATCTCCTGGAGCGTCACCTCGGTGGTCGGATGCACCAGCGCTGTGTTCTGCGTGGAAAGATTGATATTGAAGCGCCCGGCGCGAAACTGGCTGGCGTTAATGCGGACGCCCTCGCTGCGCCATCGGCGGCGCAACAACTGTTTGCCGGTAGCGAGCACCGAAACCTCCAGAGAATCCGGGGGCGGTTCCGCCAGCACGAGACCGTCGCTGAGGGTGATCTCGCTTATCGGCAGGCTTACGACATGGTTGTAGATTTTCTCGGTCTCGACATGAAGCCACACCAGCAGCCCGAGACAAAACGCGACGATCTTGAGCCAGAAGTTCTTGAACAGCCAGTTCATCAGAGGGCATTCTAAGCTAAATCAGGAGGGCAATCAACTGTATTTGTGAGCGGTCAGATTCAGGCCGCTCGGGCCGGAATCGCCACAGCAGCATCTCCTTTTGCGACATGATTCCTATGGTGGCTCATCATCCCGGTGGGTTTCATCACGATGACAGCCGCCAAGGCCGCCCCAAGCTGCGGCGGAATTGCTCCGGCGAAGCGCAGCGGCATTCTGCCATTCACGCCCAAGCCAACCCGCTATTCTCTCAAGACTTTTCGATTCCCGCCGCCTCCCTGCTCCCGTATAATGCCTTATGCACAATCTTCGCCGGAGCATTTCCAACCTGCTGCAGTATGTCGGAGTCGAGTCCCGGGATTACTACCATGCCGTACCCACTGTCATCCATGATCGCACCGACCCCCTTGCCTACTATGTTGACTTTCGCAGCCGCGCCGCCTACCCCGGACCGTTTGACCCGTCCGGATTGCCCCTGACGCCGATTCCCAACGGCGCGGTCGTCTTCCCCACCCACCTGGCGATGTATGCACTGGGACATCTGGAACTCTACCATCGCGCGAAAACAGAGGAAAGCTTGAGCCGGGCCCGAATCTGCGCCGAGTGGCTGGCGGCCAATCAGCAGGCCGACGGTTCCTGGATGGTGACTATTCCCAAGAAGGAGTTCGGGCTGACAGTGCCGTTCAGGTCGGCCATGGTGCAGGGACTGGGCATGTCGGTTCTGTGCCGTGTGGGCGCGGTGCTCGGCGAGTCTCGCTATCTCGATTCCGCCGTGCGGGCGCTTGAACCGTTGGGGCGAGATACAGCCGACGACGGCGTGACGACTTACCACGATGCCGGACCGTTTTACGAGGAGTACCCGTGCCGCCCGGCGTGCCACGTGCTCAACGGGTTCGTCTATGCGCTGTGGGGATTGCATGATCTGGCACAACAAAACTCATCCTATGCACAGCAACTGTGGGATGCCGGCGTGAAGACTCTGGCCGCCTGGCTGCCGCGCTATGATATCGGCTACTGGTCGCTGTATCATCTTCCGGAGACGCCGCGCAATCCCGCCACCGTGCCATATCACCGACTACACATCAATCAACTGGCCGCGATGCACTTGCTGACATCGGAGCCGGTTTTCAAAAAGTACGAAGATCGCTGGCGGGGTTATCTGTCGAGCCGGATGAACGCGCTTCGCACGCTGCCGGCTAAGCTGAGGTGGCGGATGGCAATCTTCTAGGGCAGGATCCCACGGCGCTTCGACGTCGTGATTCTGCCGTTGATTATAAATGGCAGAATTGCCGGTCGCTCACTGACGCAAGCGACCAAGGAATTCTGCCCTACGAATACTGTCGGGTTTCTCACCCCAATGATTCATGTTCGGAACCCGACCTACGAGTTTCAATCCGGTTTCTAATGGTCTCAAACAGCCGTGTCGGTTCGGGCAGCTTCAATGCGAAGGACGAAGCTACATATACGGCGAGTCCGACAATGCCTACAACAATCAGCCACACGAATTGGGCAGTCAGGCCGGACGCAAGCGGCGCCGGCCATATCTGCCGGGCGGCCAGCCATACGAGAACCGTGCCCGCGGCAGCCACAAGCAAGCGAAACAGCCATCGCCGCGTGTCATCGGCGAGCGTGAGTCCGGCACGGCGAGCGAGGTCTTTGGTCATGATCATACTTGTCGCCAGCCAGGCAAGCGAGGTCGCCAGCGCGAGGCCATTAGCGCCCAGCCATCGAACGAGTGCAACCGACGCAATCAGTTTGAGCATGAGGGTGAGTCCAAGCGTAAAACCAAGTTGCGTGAGCAGTCTCTTCGCGTAATAGTACCTGATCCGGTAGAAGTAGAGGCCGTAGAATATCAGCCCGAGCGAATAGCACAGAAGCGGCCCGGCGGTCAGTCCGACCGAATACTGATCAAACTCGCCCCGACGAAACGCCACCGAGACGACCTCAGGTGCAAACACAATCATCGCCGCCACAAGCGGCGCGAGAACATAAAGGACAAGACGAATCGTCTCCTGATAGAATGACTTCAGTCGCTCCGGCTGGTTGGCGGCCATGTCTGCAATCCAGGGAAACGACGCAGCCGCGAAAGTCACTACCAGCATTCCCGGCGGAACCATCGCCAGAAACAGGGCGTAGCGTAACGCGGCGATTTCCCCGTCGCCTAAGTATCTAACAGCGAGAAATCTATCTATGGCCGGATACAGAAGCGACGTTGCCTCGATAGCTGCGACTATCATCGTCATTTTCAAGAGGGGCGCTATGGCCGCATCGCCCTGACCTGCCGGCCGACCCGGACGAACGACTCTTATCGCCATGACCACATGCATAACCAACAGCAACACGGACGCGCTCAACCAGCCGTAGGCAAGGGTATCGATCTGGAGGGCGTCATAACCAAGCAGAATCCACCCGATCAGCACAAGGTCGAGCACGATAGGCGACAGCGCCGGCGCCACGAAATGCTTGCGGTGAAACAGCCAAGCGCGGAAATACGCCTCGAGCCCGCGAAACAAAACCACCAACGCCAGAATGCCCAGCAGCCGCGCGGCCGACACGGCGGCCTCCGGCGAAAGCTCGCCGGCAGACCAACCGATGATCTCGTGCCGCGCCAAGATCAGACTCGACGTCACCAGGAGCAGAATTCCGCCAATGGCATAAAAGCCGTTCCAGAAAAGCGAGTTCTCCCTGTTCCGCTCTTGCCGCCCTACAGCGGATACCGTCTGGATAACGGTGGTCGGCAGTGCCGCGAAGATGACAAAGGTCATTATTTCCGGAATGATGAAAGCGATCAGAAAGATGTCGAGCGCTGCCGAGGTGCCGAAATAATCGGCCGTGACTGCCTCCCGCAGGTAGCCGAAAAGCCGCCCCAGCACGTTGCCGCCGACTGTCACCAGCGTTGCGGCGACTAGTGTCTGTTTCGTCAGCCGTTCGGTCATGCCTCGAACCCGCCGTGTGGAGGCCGTGATGTTGGTCCCTGCACGAGTGCCGCCACAGTCTCGTGCAGGGCGGCGCGGTAATGCAGGCCGCCCGTTTCGGTGGCGCGCATGATGCGGCCGAAGCTTACGAACTCGGCCCAGCCCGCCAAGCGCACCTCGCGGATTTCATGCCGGTCAGTGTATTCGAAATCGCCGTCAAGATAGTCGGCAAGAAATACAAACGATCGCCACGGCACGCTGTCGTCCACATGATGAAATCTCACGGCGGTTTGCAGCAGGAATTTGTCTATGCTGATGCGGCAGCCGGTCTCCTCGGCAACCTCGCGGTGGATGCCGGATTCGAAACTCTCGCCCGGCTTAAGCCCGCCCGAGGGCGCCCGATAAAGCCCGGGCGGATAGATGTGCTTCGCGATGACGACTATCTGCTCACCCTTGCGAATATACAGCGTGACATCATGATTGCGGCCGTCGACTTGCGACGCCCTGATGCGTTCGAGCTCCCTGCGGGTAGTCTCAAAACGATACCCCCGGTGGTGCGGACGGCCGTATTTCGCCGTCATATCGGCAATCATTTGATCGGTGATATACACGGCTCAGAACAGCGCGACAATTTCCGTCTGAAGCGGCAGTGTGGCCACCTCGGGACCGTTCTCGGTGATTAAGCAATTGATTTCGGTGCGGAAGCCGGAGTCGACGAAATAAACCCCCGGTTCAATTGAAAACAGATGACCGGTCTGCAACACACGGCCGTCCTCGGTTTCGAGATTGTCGATATTGGGGCCGTCGCCGTGAACATTTGAGGTAATGGAATGCCCGGTGCGGTGTGTAAAGTGCGGACCGAGCCCGGCGGCCTCTATCACCGCCCGGCAGGCATCGTCCACTTCGGCGCCGAGCACAGGACGCCTCCCGATATTCTCGCGCAAAAACGCGAGGGCGGCATCGCGGGCTTGCACGACCACCGCGAACCGCTGCGCGTGCGATGCCGGTATCTCGGCGCGCGTCCCGGCGAACCCCATCCATGTGATGTCGGCATATACGCCATCGGCATTGTCAAAGCGTGCCCAAAGGTCGATTAGAATCAAATTCCCTTTTCTTATCGGCGCAGACGATTGCTGAGTGGGCTCGTAATGCGGGTTGCCGGCGTTGGCATCGACCGAACAATTCGGAGTAACATCAAAGACAAGGCCGCTCGCCTTGAAACGGTCCGTGATAAACTTGCAGACATCGTATTCGTTGATGCTGCGACCGCTACTGAGGGCGTCGGCGATGAACTTGAACGCTTCATCCTTGATCTGATTGACCAATTTGGCGGCACGGCGATGACTATCCACCTGTGCCAGCGAGAGACGGGCCTGGAAATCGGCAACCAGATCGGCCGATGAGACAGTTTCCACGCCGAAACTTCGCACCAGTTCAATAGTGCCGGCGTCGACCAGGCCGATATAGGGCAGACGCCCCTGGGATGAGTATTCCATCGCGATTCTCTTCGCCCCGCGCAGTATCTTCGCCAAATCAGCCTCCAGACCGCGATATCCTCTATAGGTTTTGACCCGGCCGGGCACGTGAGTGAAGCGGCTCTGCTCTATTGGGTTTACCAGTGCTATCGGTTCGCCGTTGGCGGGAATAAAATAGAACGCCCGGCGCGTAAGATGCGACGATAGTCCCATGGCGCGGACCGCAATTTCGTTACGCCCGTGAAAGTCAGCCAATAGCCAGCCATCGAGTTGGTGTTCTTTGAGATATTGTTGAATCTTCGGGATGTCCATAGTCACTCCTCAGGGCGGAAGGATAGCAGATTGGTGCGCGAAGGACAATGGAAACGTTTTGGTAGCATGGGTAGGGCAGAATCCACGGGTCGTTCGCGGCAGGTGGGAGGTGGGCTTGTAGGTCGGGTTCCGCGCATTATCCGATTGAGCGCGAAACCCGACATCGTTCTTTCCGAGAAAGTCACACTAATCCCACCCAAACGGTGGGCCACTTACAATCGCCCCTGCTTGACACACCCCGCGCACGCCAATAGATTCACTCCTGATGACCAGTCACAACAGTTGTCGAATCGTCGTCACCGGTGCGCCCGGATCCGGCAAGACTGAGTTTATCGAACGGCTCAAGAACGAAGACTTACTGGCTGGGTTCGTCTTCTTCGAGGAACTGGCGCGTGTCATCTTGAGCGAATCGCCCGATATCCGCCATGATCGCTCCGCCCTCCACCGCGAAATCTTCCGCCGCCAGACCGAGCGCGAGGATGCCATCGGCGACAAGTCATTTATCACTGATCGCGGCACGGTCGATGCGTTCGCCTTTCACCCCGAAACGATGACCGAGGTTGAAACGTCGCTGGAGCGCGAATACCGCCGCTACACGGCCATCATCCAGCTTGGCTCGGCGGCGGCGCTGGGTGAGCCTTACTACTCGAAAGACGACGTGCGCCGTGAGTCGATCGCCGAGGCGCTGGCGATCGAGGCGGCCATCCGCGACGTATGGGGGGCACATTCGCAGTTTACCTTTATCCCGGCTTGCCGGGAACTCGAGGATAAATACGTCCGGTTCCGCCGGCAGATCGTACAATACACGACTGTGTCACGGTTTTATATGGACAAATAAGGCGGCGCCGCGTCTACATACTATTGACACCGCCAACCAGGAAAGGAACCTGCCTTGAGGACCAAAGTCGTTGTCTTATTGCTTGCCGCCCATCTCCTGACGTCTGCCGCTGCCCTGGCCGAAAGCGAGCTTTTCCGCCGCTTCAAGGACTGCTATGGCCAGTTGGGATCCGATCTGGGCATGAGACCGCCCGCCGAATTGGCGCAGGTTTCGTCGTTCGTGTACCAGAAGGATATAGCCACGTTCACATTCGAGGAGGGTCGGCTGTATCTGCTGCGCAAGCTGGAGGGTCGTCCCACCACGGCGATTTTCATCGGACGCGGTCATGCCCGAATTGAGATGCCGAGCCACGTCGAGAGTCAGTCCCTGCTGTTTGCCTCGCGTAAGCCGGCGGTGGATGAAAAGTTCGAAATGGCGTTCATCAACTTCTCGGATGACTTCGATCTCCGCCTGCGCGAGCGGTTCCAGTTCGAGCAGACCGTGCTCCCCTGGGCCGATTTCAACCGGTCCCAGCAGGGCGAGTTCTTCTTCAAGCCGGTGGTCATGCACCAATACGACAACTACTTTCAACTGCTGCGTTCATTGTTCGAGCGCAAAGGCGACGGTTTCTTCTGGATTGATTTCAACCGGTACGTCTACATGTTTGATCCCAACCGCCCTGAGCCGGTGACGGTCGCTTATGAACACGAGGGCGGCGACGACTTCATGACCGATGGCGCTAGTTTGCAGCGTATGGAACTGGGTGTGTACGACGACTACCGCATGTCCGACATCGCATATCCTAGCACGATTCTCGACCGCACCGGCGAACTGCGCATGGTCGGCCTCGACGGCAAGAATATCGATCGAGCGGCGATCGACTTGAAAATCCTGGTAAACGCCGACAGCCTTCGGTTTGTCTCCCTTTTCCTGCACCACAACCTGGGCGTCGATTCCATCATCTATCGGGGTCAGCCGGTTGACTTCTGGCGTCGCGGCTCGTTTACCTTCATGGGAATACTACTACCCGAATACCGCCGCCGCGGTGACACGCTTGATCTTCGCGTGGTCTACCACGGCACGAAGTACCACCAGGTGCTGCCGTTTGTGGAGAACCCGGCGGCAACGCCGCATACGCTGACGTTCGATATTCACACCGGCTATAACTACGTAATGCCGGCCGTCACACCGCTGGAATCATCCGAGCGCGGCCGCACCCGGTTTATGTCGGCGCCGTCCGAGCCTTGCCGCATGTTTCAGTTTCAGCCGTACGCCTCCGGGTTCGACACGGCCACGGTGGTCAGCGATATCGGCATCACGTTGAACTTCCTCCGCTCAGGTCACATTGACAAGTCGCACTACGAGTGTTTTATCCCGTCGCCCCAGTATGAACCTACTGTGGTCGCCGCTTTCAATTTCATGACCGGACGGCTCGGTCCGCCACCGTCGACCTTCGCCGAGTTCATCTACCCTGAACCGTCGCCGACCATGCCCGGCCTGATGGGCGTGTCCCAGACCACGTGCCATGTCGACGGCACTGGCGGACTGCTCATGGAAGCGGCCGAGGCGGCCTCGCGGCAGTACTTCGGCGCGCTCATGCAGCCCAAAACCGACCGCGAATACTGGCTGATGGAAGCGGTGCCGGACTATCTGTCTCTCATGGCCGTGTGGCATGAGCTCGACCCGGGAATCTTCTTCGGCGAACTGCGCCGCCGCCGTGATTATATCTATGATCTTTTGGATTTGAACAATGACCGACCTCTTGGAACCGGGCGACGGGTGGAATCGGCGCTGGCCCGCTCCAAGGGTTCATGGCTGCTGCACATGCTCCGTTTCATGATGTACGATCTTGAGGGCCAGGGCAACCGCGACCAAACCTTCTGGCGTTTTCTCAACGAGCTCAAGACCATGGTCAACACGACACCGTACACCAACGAATCGTTCATTCGTCTGGCCGAGAAGCACTACGGCGACTCGCTTGATTGGTTTTTCCATCACTGGCTGTTCGGACGGAACATTCCAGAGTACAACGTGCAGTACCAAATCGTCAAACGGGACGATGCCCACTATATCACGGCTGCGGTGAGTACTGAGAAAGTTGACGCCAAATTCGAGATGCCGGTGATAATCCGGGTGGCATCCGAGGGTGGACAGTCGGTGTATGTTCGTCAATTGATCGAAGGGCAGCAGACCACGTTTGAACTGGGCCCGTTTGCGTTTACACCGAAGGAGATGATCTTCAACGAATTTCATTCGGTATTGTCCCGCGACAAGGTGAAGAAGAAGTAGCCGACGGAACCGACCGGTTCCGTCAGCCTGTGGCGACAGCGGCGTAGGGCAGAATCCCTGGGTCGCGCGCGATAGCGCCCTACCGGCGATTCTGCCATCATTGTAGATGTGGAGTACCGCTCAGCAAGCTGTGGGCTACCACCTTCTGCCGTCGCATCACATTCGCCCTCATGCGGGAACCCTCGCGAGCAACCTGATGTTTGCTGATTGACGGCTTGACACTCAGGGGCCGTTTTCGTATATGAACCAACCAATCAGGAACTCAAACCTATAACCGATACTTTTCCCGTCTGGAGTACAGTATGAAGTCAGTGTTCAACATCATTATGATAGTACTCGCCGCAACTGTGCCGGCCCTGCCGGTACTGGCTCAGCATGAGGGCCACGGCGAGACTCAGGAAATGCACGCGTTCGGCCCGCCTGCCGAGATGAAACAGGTGGCCGGATTTGTCGGCTCGTGGAAATACCAGGGCGAAATGCGCATGGACCCGAATGCCGAGTGGACCAAGCATGATGCCGCTGCAGTGTTTACTCTGGTGTGCGGCGGCGCCGCCCTGCAAATGGATTTCACCGGCAACATGATGGGCATGGAAATGAAAGGTCTCAGCCTGACCGGATTCGATCGCGAGACCGGCAAGTGGCAGGGCATTTGGACCGACAATTTCGCCGGGCGGATGTCATACTACGAGGGCGATTTCATGGACGGCAGACTGGTGCACTCAGGCAAGGACCTCATGCAGGGCATGACCATGTTCACCCGGACTACCTACTATGACATCACTGACAAGACGATGAATTGGATGATGGAGAACTCGATGGACGGCCAGACCTGGTTTGTCTCCATGCGCGGCACGTACACGCGGCAGTAGAACCCGACATTCGGTGCGTGGTGAACCGGCACGTCCGCCTCGCACCGAACGCACAAGGCGCGATGGTCATCCCAGTATGCTACGAGCCGTGCGCCGCGGGTCTCCGGGTCAATCCACCCAGCGAGGGTCGTTCCAAAGGAATCGGGTCAGTCCTCTGTCGGAACCGATCCACAAGTAGTCGCCGCCAAGATAGAGCGTGCGGATGTCATCGGAGGAAAGACCATCGTTGGTCGTCAGCTTCACCGTGCGAGTCTTCTTTCGGCCCGGAATTATCAACGCCACTCCGTTGTTGACCGCCAGTGCTATCAGGCGGTCATTCACCGCCAGGGCGCGGCGGTCGCGCAGGCTCGATGGTTCTCGAAACGCCTCCGATTTGCCCGTATTCAGATCGAGTCTCACCACACCCTCATCGGCGGCCAGCCAGACCGCTGAACCATAATGCTCGACGTTTAGCACCTCATGGAATAGCACCAGGTCGGAATCCTGAAACTGCTGGAGGCGGTCATTCTCCGGAGTGTAGCGGAATGCCCCGGCGCTCGACGCTATCCACACGGTGTTGTCGACAACCTCCAGGTCGTATATGATCTGCCGGCGAAACGTCTCTGGCCAGATCCGGACCAGCGAGTCCGAGCGGAGCCGCAGAAGGCTCAGCCCTCCGGCCGTGCCTACATAGAGCGATTCGCCGGTAAGCGCGAGAGAGGTTACGAAATCATCGGGCAATCCGCGGCGGCTATTAAGCGGCCCGCGGGCTATGTGGTCAGATTTGTTTAGGCGATACAACCCTCTCGGCGTACCCACGTAGATCCAGGCCGAATCCGCCTGAAGACAGTAGACATCATTGGCGGGAAAATCGCCCGTAAGGCCGGATTCAATATAGGAGAATCGATTGCCCGACGGGTCAAAGCTGGTGAGTCCGGTGCGAAAATCACCCCTGATCTCACCCGCCAGCCATAGGACCGTATCGTCCGGCAGGATGACATCCACCTGGTTCTGCAGCAATCCGTACGGAAGCAGCTCCATCAGGCCCGATAATACTTCTCCCCGCGCCGGACCGAAGCCCCATGTGCCGATCCAGAGATCGCCGACGGCGTCCTGAACGATATCAGTGGTCTCGAAACGACGGCTGAAAAAATCGACAAACTCCCCCTGGCCGCGATAGATGGCATCGAACTGGGGTGTGAGGATGTCCGGCGCAGGCACATGGCTGATCTGGTTATCAAGCTGGGGCAATTCGGTGATTGAGGTCCAGCGATCGAAGAACGCATCATACTCGTACAGCGCCAATTCAGTGCCGAGGAAGAGTGTCTGCCCGAACTGGTCGACCCACAACTGCTGTACGTCCTCAGTCGGGGTGCCGTCGGCGCCCGTAAGCGGCAACTCCCACTGACGGCGCAGTTTGTCGTAGCGGATTATGCCGCCGGAGGTGGCGTAATAAACGTGACTGTTTGACGATGTCACCGCACGGACATAATCGAAATTGCGCCAGGTCACCGCCTGTCCCGGCGTGCGTTGACCCACGGCCTCCGGGGTAGAGACAATCATCCCCGCGAGTACGAAAAGCAATGTCAGGGCGGCGCGTTTCATGAAGCACCGGTTTCCGCGTATTTCATGGTGGCCGCTGCGAGCAACGACGTGCCGTAGAAAATGGCATCCTCATCTGCGATGAACTTCGATGAATGCCAGGGCTGGTCGGCGCCGATTTTCGAGTTGCGAATGCCGAGGCGGAACATCGCGCCCGGCACTCTTTGCAGATAGTATGCGAAATCCTCACCGCCCAGGCTGCGGTCAGCGATTCGGACCTGCCTTCGTCCGAACATTGAAGCGAATTGATCGGTATATAGGCGATTGACAGCCGGGTCGTTTATGAGCATCGGGTATGAGGCCACCGGCGTTATTTCGGCGCTCGCGCCATGGGCCCGGCACACGGCATTGACTGTCTGCCGTATCAGACCTGGGATCCGTTTGGCCATGGTTGGATCAAGCGTACGGGCAGTGCCGATAAGGCGCACGTTTGCCGCAATCACGTTTCTGGCCGTGCCGCCGTCGATCTGGCCGATCGTAATCACCGCCGGTACGCTTTGATCGATCCGTCGAGAGACTAAAACCTGCAGGGCATCGATGACGGCCGCAGCCGTGGCGATAGCGTCCACACCCAGATGCGGACGGGCGGCGTGACTGCCCTTTCCGTTGATCCCAATATCAAAATCGTACACGTTGGCCATCAATGGACCATCGCACAGAGCGATCGTGCCGGCGGGGTGGGCGGGATCAACATGCAGCCCGAAGATGACGTCGACTTTGCCCAATGCGCCATCCTTGATCAACAGGATCGCTCCTCCCGGAGGGACCTCTTCAGCAGGCTGAAAGAGAAACCGCACCGTGCCCTTTAGCTCGGATTTCAATTCCGAAAGCACCGCCGCCGCGCCGAGAACTGTGGCCATGTGCATATCGTGCCCGCAGGCGTGCATTTTTCCGGCAATTCTGGAGGCGAACGGCAGGCCGGTTTGCTCTGGTACGGGCAGCGCGTCGATATCTGATCTTATCGCGACTGTAGGCCCGGGCGCGGAACCGGCAAGCTCAGCGATAACCCCGGTCTTAAGGCTGAGCGGGCGGAACTTCAAGCCGAGCTTGCCGAGCTCGTTCTTGAGAAAAGCAGTCGTTTCGTGCTCCTCATGGGCGATTTCGGGATGTTGATGGAGGTGGCGTCGCCATTTGATTTGAGTTGGATGCCACCGCCGGGCAAGCTCCAGCACTCGACTTGCGGAGCTGATAGTGGAACTCGCTTTTCTTGGTTGTATCAACTGGCTGCTCCTGGCTGGGATTCGTTTTCCCGCATACTAACAATACGCGCTCCATTCGCTCTGTGTCAACAGGCGGCGAGAAATGCTTGACACCGGTCGATTGAACCGTTTTAATCTGGCAGGAGAATCATTCAGCACCCCGGCTTAGGAGGGCTGCGATGCGCTACGCCGCCATACTGCTGTCGCGACAGCCGCTCAGACCGACCGGTCGCACCGAGTGGGTCAGACGATCGGTCGCGGCCATGCGTTGGCTGCAGAGCGAGGGTCTCGGCTTGGTCAGCTCGGTCGGCCTGCAGACCTGGGAGCTGCTTACGTCGCTAGCGTCGGACCTTCGCCTCCCCCTTGTACTGGTTATACCGTCGGTGTCGGAGGCGAGTTTTCTCGGCGAGTGTGATCTCGCACTGGCGGAATTCAATCTCGACCATGAACTCACCCGCTTTGTCCGCGCGAGAAGCAGCGGGACGGACACAGTATCGGCCGGCGCGGCGGAGCGGGATCGGGCGGTTGTCGTCCATGCCGACCTGTTGCTGCCGATTTGCTGCCGCCCAGGTGGCACGATGGAGGCTCTGCTGGCGGAGGCGGATGTATCGGGCCGCGATATAGACAAAAGGTTTATCCTGACCGAGGCGGATCGGTCCATGCCACTCAAGTACGACCTTAGCGCCGAGCGGCTGAACCTCGATCTTGAGCAGGTGCGCGAAAAGTACTTGATACATTGGACACGTAGTGTGAGTCAGCCGTGGCCTGATGAGAGGAAAGTCGTATTCTATCGCGAAGTCATTCGGTCGGACCGTTGGACTCGAACGGCATTCGACACTCTCCTGCGTATTGCTAAGATGCAGCGAATCATCGCAAGCGGTCGACATATGCCGGGGAAAGTTGCGACTGTTTCCCTTTCCGGCCTCAATCCGGCCGAGGTCATCCCGCTAATGCGCTGGCGGGCACGTTACAGTGAGATGTCGTTTGAACCGTACGGTGTGGGTATTGAGCGGCTCCTGGCCGAACGGCTGGGCGTGCAGCAGGTACGTTATCATGCGAGCGGGTCTACCCCGGATTGTTCGGGAGATGACCGCTGGCTCTGGCAGTCGAACGGCCAAAAATCTGATTGGCGGGCCGAGCAGGAGTTCCGCCACCTGGGGGATTTTGATCTGAACCTGGTGCCGATCGAATCCCTGGTGTTCTTTTGCCGCACCTCAGCCGAGGCCGAGCAACTCCGTGCGATTCACAATGGTCCCATCTGGCCGTTGTTCTTGTGATCAGGCCTAGGCAGCTCACGTCACTGCTAAAGTTGTCGCACGAGGACGTACGCCAACCACAACCTGAATCGATCGGCAGGGCTCCAACCGTGCCGTCAGCTTTGCCTGTGTGAGGATTCAACTTGCATGTTGCAGGCGTGTCTTACTTCAACAGCATCATCTTGCGCGTCCATGAGCGTTTACTGACCGTGAGGCGATAGAAATATGCTCCCGTTGCATACCCTGCGCCATCCCAGGCGAGATCATGGCGGCCGGCGGGCGCCTCGGATTCAACCTCGTACAAGGTCTGGCCGAGCACGTTCAGTATTTCCAGACGGTAGCGGCTGCGGCGCGGCAGGTCGAAACTGATCGTAGTCGACGGATTAAACGGGTTGGGGTAATTCTGGTGGAGGACAAACTCCCGCGGCAGGGTCGGATCTCCAGGGTCATCGTCGACATCGGTCACGAGTGCTTCAGCTCGCAGGGCGGCGTCGCGAACATCCTCCAGTGCGGTGCCGGCCAGGACGGCGAAAGTGACGGTGTCGACCTGATCGTTCGCTAGTGTCATTGGACCGGCGGCGACGATCGAGAAGCAGTCATCACGCTCGGTTCTGTTGATGTCGGCATATAGAAAACCGCTGACCATCGTACCGAACTTCTCATCCGTAGAATACCCGTCGCCGACTTGCGGCTCAGTGATTGGCGGCCAGTGGCGATACACATCGAAATCGATTACACCGGCCGCCGACTGCGGTCCAACAAGGAGTTTTATTCCCCGGTAGCGTGAGTATGTCGATCCGTTGTAGTACGCCTGCCACACAAACTCGCCGACAGGCTCGTACGCTCCCGCATTGGAGTTGACATTAGGCGATAAATCCCAATCCATGAAAAGGCCAACATGCAAGTTCGAAAGCGTCGCCCCGGAGACATTCTTCAGGATATACCGGAGTATGACAAAATCGTCATTCGGCGTATCGTACAGAAAGGACTCCTGAGTGACCAGTACTCCCAGCGGGCGCTTGGCATTGCTGTCGTTGAACATCGCCCAGGTCTGCTGGGGGGCGATTGGTCCGG
Source organism: Candidatus Zixiibacteriota bacterium (assembly GCA_040752815.1). Taxonomy (NCBI): domain Bacteria; kingdom Pseudomonadati; phylum Candidatus Zixiibacteriota; species Candidatus Zixiibacteriota bacterium. The sequence continues at coordinate 88,504 of JBFMGC010000003.1, read as the reverse complement.
GGGCGAGATATTGGATCTGCCCGCTCGGCGCGACTTTGAAATCCATGTCCGGTTCGAACAAGTACGAATGAACGCCGCTGGAGACCTTGGAGTAACCGGTGCCGATCATCAGCCCGCCCTCGAAAAGATCATTGCTCAGACCGTCGAACGTGAATCCGACTCCCTCGGGTAGAGGGAAGAAAGGATAGGTCATTGGCCCGAACCCATAGGCGCCGAAATCCGAGAGCGTGAAGCGTATGCGACTGCCGCTGTGGGTGGCAAGCATCTTATCGGGTGGATCGCCTGTGATGAAGTGTAGCAGCACGGTATCATTCACCGCCCCGCGCTGGATCTGGAAGTCCGCCGACAAAAGGGTGCCGTCGGTGACCGTATCCGCGACAACTACCGTTAGCGAATCGGTCGACCGCACAATACTCCCCTGGGCGATATTACCGAATGTTAGATTTGGATCCAGTATCGTCAGGGCGCTGTTGGTCGCCAAAAGCCGCGCAGTCACACTGGTGGCGAGCGCTCCCAAGTTCTGCAGAAGGACCGCACCACGGACAGTATCACCCGGCAGAATCGGCGCATGATCGAAATCATAGACGCGCAGGTGGGATGTCGGATTGGCCGAGGACAGCGCGTTCAGTGCCGCGAGGCAGTCAATCTCGCCCCAGCCATACAGGTTATTGGGCATACCACCCCAGGCGATCACCCTGCGGGTGGTGGTTAGTATTGCCGTCTTGATCTCGTCAACCGTGGCATTTGGGTTCTTCTGCCTCAGCAGCGCCACCAGACCGGAGACATGCGGCGCCGCCTGCGACGTACCGCTCATCGTGTTATATCGCGTGGTGGTATAGTTGTACCAGCACGATCTTATACTGGTCCCTGGGGCGACTACGTTCGGCTTGATAGCAAGGGCGTCGCAGGGCGACGGCCCTCGTGACGAATTACCGGCGAGCTGATCGATAGCATGATTGAGATTACCCACCGCGAAACAATCGATCGAGTCAAGCGCCCGGTCGGCCGGGCTTACAATAGTCATCTGGTTCGGTCCGACATTTCCGGCCGAGAAGATGTTGACAATGCCCATCGCTTCGGTGTTGTCGACAGCGTCGTAAAAAATGTCCAGGCATGAAATGTACGTGTAACCCCAACTGTGATTAATGACATCCGGCACATCGGCTACCGTGTTCGGGTTGCCGTCGGGGTCGGCCGCCCACTCGAAAGCGTCGAGAATAGACGCGCCGGGAATATCGATAACCGCCGCCGAAATCCACTTCGCCCCGGGGGCCACCCCGACAGTGTCAAATGTAGTCGGGTCGGCTCCGACCATGATCCCCATGGTGTGGGTGCCGTGGGCCGGGCTGTAGGAGAAGTAGTGGGGAAATGGCTGATCCATGACCGGGTCGAACCAGGCGGCCGCCGAGTCACCGTCGTGCCCTTTCCACCGGCTGTACAAAGCCGGGTGCAGTCCGTTCACACCCGTATCGAAACTGCATATCAGTCGACCCGCGCCGGTGTAGCCCGCGGCCCAGGCCTCACGGGCTCGTATGTGCTGAAGGTTGGACATGGCGCTGTCCGGCGATTGCGGGGCAGGCTCCACCTCGCTCAGTGGTTCGACCAGGGCGATTGTAGGTTTCAAATAGATATTGACTATCTCATTTCGCTTTGCCAGTAGAGCAAACTGATCGGCGGCTATCTCAGCCTCGACAACGTTGACAATCCAGTGCCCTTTCACGCGCTCCGCCCGGCCACGTGCCTTGAGCGTATTGAGATGTTCTACCAGGCCGTCCTGCTCGCGGGCGGCATGTTTCAACTCATTCCAGGCGATCGCGTGCTGCTCGGCGGGCGTGGCCGCCCGAGAGGCGACAGATCGTTTCAGGTCTTTGGCGTCATGAGAGGTCACCGTTTCGATCCAGACACTGATCAGCGAGTCTGCGGGAGCATTAAGGATGACCTCGGCCAAATCAGGGTCCAGTTGCCCGGCATGCGCGGGGGCATTGAAAGCAAGCAGGCCAGTCGATAACAAAATCGCCAGGGCGGGAAGTCTCATCGGGTACTCCAAAAACAAGACGAATGAGCGCCGGAGCCATGCAAAGCGAAAACCATGCCCGTTCGCCCATTCGACAACCGTTACAGTCTCTAACCCCCAAAATAGGCTCACAAGTTTCTTTTGTAAAGGCGGCATTCGGTTTATAGTTGTATCCGAATACGATCTGACCGGATAGCACGGCGATGTTCGAGCAACTGAAAGACCTTGATCGCGAAACCCTTGAGAAAATGCTGGCCGATTTCGCCAAGAACTGGCTTGCCCACGACGGCCTCTGGTTCCAGGCGGTCGAGAGACATTCCGGCATGGCAGCCGCGATTGAACTCGACACCCAGGCGTGGGCGAAATTCACCGTAATCGAGGCGCAGCGGATCATGGCGCTTCACGGCATACCGCCCGGCAGCGGATTGCCGGGTCTGAAAAAGGCGCTGCGGTATCGTATGTACGCTTTCCTGAACACGCAGGAAATCAGGAACGAGACCGAATCGTCGTTCGAGTTCTATATGGTCGACTGCCGGGTGCAGTCGGCGCGCCGGAAGAAGCAGCTCCCGCTGTTTCCCTGCAAGTCGGTTGGCGTAGTTGAGTACACCGAATTCGCGCGCACTATCGATCCCCGGATCAAAACCGAGGTGATATGCTGCCCGCCCGACACGTCGGCCGGCGACCGCCACTACTGCGGCTGGCGGTTTTCGATTTAAGGGGGCGGTGACGGCCTTGGTGGCTGTCGACCCCTAAGCGTCATGCCCCTCCAGTCGGGGCAGACCGCAGGTCCGTCCCCCAAAAAACACCCCCCCTTGCCCCCCTCCCCCCAATCCCTTATCCTTCCCCCCGCCGACCGGAAACCGTCGCACCTGCTTCCTATGAGAAAACTGCTCGAAGAACGCTTCTTCCCGTTTGTCATCCGCCCCGGACGGTATTCCGGCGGCGAACCGGGCCAGATCGTCAAGGATCCTAAGGGCCGGGTCAACTACCTCCACGCCTACCCGGACAAGTACGAGGTCGGCCAGTCGTATGTCGGCCTTCAAAGCCTCTATCATATCGTCAACCAAGACGACCGCTTCCTGTGCGAGCGGGTGTTCGCGGTCGATACCGACGCCGAAGCGCTCATGCGGCGCGAGGCGATTCCGCTGTTTTCGCTGGAGACCTCCCGCCCGGCGCGCGAATTCGACGCAATCGGGTTCACCCTGGTTGACGAGATGGTCGCCACCAACACGCTGGCGATGCTCGAACTCGCCGGTCTCGCTCTTCGGGCCGACCAGCGCGGGGAAAGCGATCCGATAATCATGGCCGGCGGCCCCGCGGTCTACAACCCGGAGCCGCTCGCGCCGTTCTTTGACCTGTTCTTTATCGGCGACGCCGAGGAAGGTCTCCCGCAGATGCTCGCGATTCTGCATGAGTTGCGCGGCCACAGCAAAGAAGAGCGTCTGCGCGCGTTAGCTGAGCGAGTCGAATCAGTATACGTTCCGCGATTCTACGACACCCAGGCAAAACCAGTTGTGCCGTTTGCGCCGGAGACGATTAAGGCGCGTGTTATCCCGGATTTGAAGCCCGAATACTATCCAAGTCAGCCGCTGGTACCTCTGGTCGAGACCGTGCACGATCATCTCGGGGTCGAAATCATGCGCGGCTGCCCGCAAGGGTGCAAGTTCTGCTACGCGGGACCGATCTATCGCCCGGTGCGTATTCGCTCTGTGAGCGACATCAGCCGCCAGGTGGAGACGCAGCTGAACGCCACCGGCTACAGCGCGGTGTCGCTCTTGGCATTATCGGCAACCGATTATCCCGATCTCGAAAAGCTGGTGATATCATTATCGTCACGCCTCGCGCAGCAGCGAGTATCGATATCCTTGCCCTCACTCAGGCCGGGCAGTGTTTCGCCCACCGTTATCAAAGCCGCGAGCACAGTGCGCAAGTTCGGGCTGACTATCGCCCCCGAGGCCGGCACCGAACGGCTGCGCCTCGTGATTCGCAAAGATTTCCCGGATGAAGCGATTCTGGACACGGCGCGGATCGCCTTTTCCAACGGCTGGACCAGCCTCAAACTGTATTTCATGGTCGGGCTGCCGACCGAAACTGAGGACGACCTTCGCGGTATCGCCGATCTGTGCGGCAAGGTGCTCACGGTCGGACGAGAGTACACGCATAAGGCGGCCATCAACGTCACCCTCTCGCCGTTCGTGCCGAAAGCGCACACGCCGTTCCAGTGGGACGAAGCCCTGCCCGAGAAAGAAGTTTTCGAGCGCATACGATTTGTCAAGCGACAGACGCGCTCCGGGCAGGTGCAGTTTCGCTTTGCCAGCAGCCAGATGGCGACGATTTCGGCGCTGATCGGACGCGGCGGGCGGGAGATGGCCGACGTGATCGAGACGGCGTTTCGTCTGGGTTGCCGATTCGACAGCTGGGGCGAATCGTTTGATTTCGCCAAGTGGACAGAGGCGCTCGAGCGGCACAATATCGACACGGTCGCCAAGATGAAGCCGATACCGTTCACCCAGCGGCTTCCGTGGTCTCACATTGCCAAAGGCAAATCGGTTGAGCACCTGATCGAGGAGCGGCAGAAGACGTCGTTGCAACTTCAACCTCATGTCGCCCAGATGCAACCCCCTGAGAGAGAAAGCAGCCGGAACGAGAAGCAACCCGAGTTCGGACGCGCCAAGAAACGAGTTATCGTCAAGGATCAGACCGCGCCAACCAAGAATCGGGTGCGGGTGCGATGGAGCAAGTCGGCCCGATTCAAGTATATGTCGCACCTGGACAATCTGCATTTGATGGAACGTGCGCTACGGCGCGCCCGCCTTCCGGTGGCCTACAGCCAGGGACACAATCCGATCATGAAACTCTCGCTTGGCCCGCCGCTGCCGCTGGGGTTTACGTCGGAAGCGGAGTATATCGACATCACACTCGAGACCGGCCTGATGCCGTACATGATCGACAATCTGCGCAGGCAGCTGCCGCAGGGGATCGAAATCCTTGAGGCGCGCACCGCGCTGGAGAAAAAGGCGTCGCTAAGCGGAGCGCTCAACCGGGCCGAGTACGCGGTATCGTATGAGTATTGGTCGGATCGCGAACAATTGGAGGCGTCGCTAGCCACGATCCTGGCGAGCGAAAAGCTCGAGTGCGAACGAGGCGCGGAAGACAAGGTGAAAACGGTGAATCTCAGGCCCGGTGTTTACACTCTACAGATCGAAACCAACCAGCTGGTTATGGTTCTGGGATTGGGCGAGGGGAGCTACGCCAAGCCGACCGAGGTGGCGACGTTTCTGACAGAGAGTCTGACCGTTCCAATCGAAGCACTCCCGTTTCATCGGCGGGCGCTTTACCGAGTCGACGATTTCGGCCGCCGCATCGACCCGATGGATTTGTGAGACGAGTGACTGTAGAATGCACGCGACGGATGCCCCGGTGGCCCACCCTCTTGCGGGTGGGATTGAAACAACTCTCGCACGAAGACCTGCCCTTCGCCGGCAGATGAGGACCCCGCGCTTCTGCGCAGGGCCGGGCACTACAGTGATACTTCGTTCAGATGCGAACAAGCCACGGCAAGCTGTGGGCTACCGTCTCGCCTTTTGCAACTGAGAGTGGCCGTGGATGCCCGACTGGATCGGGCATGACAGCTTAGGCGCTTCGCGGTAAGTCGTGTGCATATTCGTGGTTGGCGTACGTCCTCGTGCGCCAACTCGACCATTGCCAAGACCACAGCCCCATGCATCGGAAAAAACACGGCTTGCTCCCTGAACCCTGGCGCACCAGGAGTTGCGCCAGGCACGATATCTAACGTTAAGTCAGCGCGTGTGGACATGGCCCTTGCCCGAAGGACAATGCCCGGTCGCGCGCTCAGGTGGACAATGCGCGCAACTCGACTCCCCTAGTTCATCTCGCGCTGAATCGGCGAGGCCTTCGGCGCCATACGCACGCCCGGTTGGTGGCCCGACGGTGCCCCGGTCGGCGGCTCGCTGATATTCCACTTGTTCGGATCAGCCGGATCGCCGCCGGTGAAGGTCATCCGCCAGTAATACTCCAGAGGATAGTAGGCCGACCAGTCGGGAGTCCAGTAGTCAATGTATCCGTAGATATCGTAAACGTCGGCAGATCGACGCGTGATTTCAGACTGATGCGCCGACAGATACAGCACCCAGCCGTCGTTGTAGCCGAACTGTTGGTAAATAAACTGGATTACCAGCGGATCGGTATGGTACTCCAGCGCCGTGAAAGCCAAGTACTGATTCGGGTTGCACTGCAGCGTGACGACGGTGTCCACAACTACAGTCGTGTCGTAATGATGTTGAACAGTGAACACGGTATCATGGATGGTGACGGTCTGGGTTACTACGACGGTATCATAGACATGAGTTACCTGAACAACCGTATCAATCACCATTACGGTATCGACCTCGTGGACCGTCACAGAGTCCTCGACCACCACCGTGTCAAACTGGATGATTGTATCGGGCGGCAGTTGTATGTACTCGATATCGTGGACGTATTCAGTGTTTTCGACTATCTTCTCCTTGTTGCATCCGGCGGCCAGGGCTATCACCAGGAGAACTGCAAGAGTCGAAATGATTACGGGGTTGCGAGTCATCTGATACCTCCGAGGGGGTCGAGGGGCGTGTTCATCAGGCCAGGCTGTGCAAAACTCGCGCCCAACCAGGAATGACTGGAAGAGTGAGTTTAAGGTGCTGTATCACAATCACTTGGTCGGTCAACGAAGTCTGCGGGGGATGGCCGGGGGGTGATCGCTTGCAGCAATTGGGTAGTCTCAGGCAGGACCACAAGGAGCCGGAAAACAACAACCCCTGGTGAGCCAGGGGTTGTCTGGTCCGAAGATTTAGATGTTGGAAGCGTCTGCCGATTCAGCCACACTCGGTGGCGGGTATTAAGTCCTTCAAATGCCCTCAAGCAGCGCTTCGCTAATATTAATATCGGCACTTCGATCCATTTGTCAACTGTTATTCGCAACAGGCCGAGACTGTCTGCGAGGGGGCCCTCGCTACACAATGCCTTAGTCAGGACCGTCGCGCTGGTCGATTCCACGCCGCGCCCACTCCAAAAAGCAGCGCCATCACGTACCCCCCCTCGCCCCAGGTCCACGCCCGCATGTAAAGCAAAGTGAGGGCAAAGACAAGCAGGGCAATGAATAGCGCAGCCGATACTTGCGTGCCACTTGTCGAGAATCTTTCTCGGTAAGTACGATAGCTGTTGCGTAGGCCAAGCCACGTGAGAGTCAGCAAGGATAGTGTCCCGGCCAGGCCGGTCTCTGCCAGATAGTGGAGTAGAACATTGTGAGCAGACATCCCCTTGACTTGTAAGTGCAACGGAATCACACGCAAATCAGGATAGATTTCGTGGACAATTCGGAAATTGCCGATCCCGATTCCCACCAGCGGATTATCCATAAACGTGCGCAGCGCGATTCTCCAGAGCACCAGACGGAGCGCAATTGTCCCCTCAGGATCTCCCAGCGACACGATGAATTCCTGATACCTCCCCCAGGCATTAGCGAGCAAATTGGTGCTGAGAGAAACTGTGACAACGGCGAGCAAAATCATGCCAAGCGTGACCAGTCGCGCCGATCGGACTACCGTGTGGTTCTGCTCGCGTTTCGCCTTACGCCAGGTAAACCAGAGCAGCACCGGCGTTGCGAGCATTACTGTCAGTAGCGGCCCTCTCGCTTGAGTGGCGAATATTCCCGCGGCAATAAGCACGCAGACCACGCCATACCAGAAACGCTCGCCGAACCTGTTCGCCCAGAGGAGGAAAGCGAGCGCCATGGGGAGTGCCGTCATGGACATCGGCTCGTATCCTAGTTCCGCCAGCCCGAAAACCCGTATCTGCCCTCCGTGAGCGATGAACTTGACGAAGTTATATACGGATAACAGTGTCACTATTCCGACGTACGTGGTAAGGACTCGCCTGACCCCTAGCTCCTCACCGTACTTGTAGAAAACTCGAAAAGCAATGTAGATGGTCGCGATACGCACAACCGGCACTATCGAGTATACCGGCCGGTAGGCCAGGATGGCCGAAATCAACGTAGCCGCTATCAGGGCCAGAAAGGCCAGATCGTAGCCGGTGGAGCGAATTTCACCATTCGACTTCAGCAGAAACTCGACAGCCACACCCGCGAACAAGACCGCCAACATGAAGTCAAAAACGTGCACGGCGAAGGTCATGGTGACCTGCTGGGGCAGCCAGACGGCCATCGATCCCATAAACAAATAGAACGAGATTCGAGGTAGAAGCGTGAGCGCCACGGCCACCGCCCCGGCAAGGAGTAGTATCGCCACGAGCATGCGGCCGATAGCCATCATGCCGATCGCAGCCGCAAGCGCCGCCAGAAACGGAGACAGGGCGAGCAGGCCCGGCACCGCGGGCGAAGTAGCGATGCGATTAACAGAGGTTGAGCCGGTCATTGTGTTGCGATCTGGTCACAGGGTCCGGTCGGAATATACTTGTAGGCGAACGCGTTGTCATGGGGATTGTTGGATGAGCGAAGGTACACTCAGCACGCACTCTGCCTATTCCAGCCGCTCCCAGGCATGCAACAGTCGGATTGGTTTTCATTTATGCGTATGCATCACGCCAATGTCATCAACGCAAACGCGACACGGCTCTGTCGTGCGAATATAGTCCGATTCAGGCTACTTTATCACCCCACAAATCAATTGACACAAAATAAACTCAGCGTTATCCTGTAGTTGACCGGAGTGACATTTCCCCTCACCACCGCCTGACTGACTGCCGATGGCGGACGACGTGAAAAATACAGCTTTATCAAATACTCAAACCAAGGAGTGTGTCATGAAACATTCGTACATGGTGCCGGCTCTTGTGCTGGCGCTGGTTTTCGCCATGGCGGTGACCGCCCCGGCGGGGGTGATCCGCGGCGAAGGTGTAAACAACCCAGGCCTGACCGGCGGGGGCGAAGGCGACGATGGTGATCATCCGTGGGGAGGTGATCAGATAACGGACGGCGGCGGTATCGCCGCCAAACAGACCTATCGCCTCGCGATAGTCACAGGTTATCCGGCGATCGACATCTTTGTGAACTCGCTGTTGATCGGCGCGACCATTGAAACCGCCGTTAGTCAGCCGAAAAGCACGGTTCAGACTGCGGCACAGAGCGGCGGCGCCGGCTCGGGCTATCGACCCGAGAAGGCGTCGTTCTCGGCACGTAACAGACTGCTCCGGGAGGCGAGATAATGAACCGACACGACGTAGACAAGGCGTTCTGCGTCTCGGCCGCCGCGCACATGCGCACACTTTTGGCCAGGCGGGACTTTGTCGGCGCCGTGCAGTGCTATGAGGCTCAGCAGAGCCAGATAGCCACTGAGGTCGGGTCAGTCGAGGTCGGGGAAATTCTCCACCTCGCCGCCCAGGCTTATGCTTCCCTCACCAACTACACGGCCGCCCTTAAGGCGGCGCGTCTCGCCCAGGCGCTAATGACCAAAGCCGGCGACTCCCTGATGCTGGCGGAGGTCTTTGTCACCCTGGGCGGCATCCTGCGTGACAGGGGTGAGCTCGCGGAAGCACAAAAGGCGTACCGCGACGCAGAATCGATCTTTAGACGAAACGACTGCCCGGAAGGACAAAGCCGGGCGCTCAATCATCTGGCCGGCCTGTATTTCCGCCTCGCCGACTATCGCAACGCCCTGGCGGTGCTGATGGACGCGGTGGTGATCGCGCGTCGGCTCGATGACCGCCGCAAACTGGCATTCATGATGGGTAATATCGGCCGCCTGCACACCTTCATGGGCGACTTTGCCGAGGCCGAGAGGCACCTTTTAATCAACATCGAGATGTCATCCGATCTGGGCGATGATCTCGAGACCATGCGGGCGCAGCTCTCGCTCGGCTACGTTTACCTGCAGCAGGCCGAGTTCGAGCACGCCGAAGAGATGTTCGGCAAAGCCGGCGTTCTCCTGACCGCGGTCAACTCGCCCCGCGACGAGGTCATCTATCTCACCTATCTCGGCGAGCTGCAGTATCGCACCGGCGAGTTTGATCTCTCCGGCAGCGTCCTGCGCAAGGCGCTGGCGAAGGCCGAGACTATTGCACCCGGAACCACCCTGGCCGGTCGGGTGATGCGTCACCTGGCGGAGCTGGCGGTGCGCACCGGCGACTTCCGCCTGGCGCGGAAGATAGCCGCGCGCGCTACGGTTATCATGGAGCGGGTCGACGAACGTGTCGAACTGGGCGCGCTTAAGAAGATCATGGCGCAGGTAACAACCGGCAACTCCGACGATCTCGGCGAAAGGCAGGCCGCTGAGGCCCGCCAGTTGTTCCAGCGCGCTATCGATATCCTCGACGAATCCGGCGTGCGCTGGGAGAAAGCCGAGGCCCTGACTGCCGCGGGATCATCGCCGGTGTTCACCGAGCGCCAGAGGCTGACCTACCTGTTCCGCGCGGAGGAGTTTTACTCGCGCAATCGAATCAGGAACAAGCAGGACGAAATCAGCCGTCTAATCAACGCCCTGGGACGGTTCACCGCTGAAAGTTCATCGTCGGCGGCGGTCACAAACCGAAGCGAGTTCGATTATCTGACCCGGTGCCCCGCGCTGGAGCGGATAAAGAAGCAACTGCCCCTGCTGAGTCGCTCCGATCTGCCGGTGCTGATTACCGGCGAAACCGGTGTGGGCAAGGACCATCTCGCCCGCTACTATCATTCGCTGGTTCGGCCGGACGGTCCGTTCGTGGCAGTAAACTGCGCCTCGGTGCCTGAGAATCTGTTAGAATCCGAGCTGTTTGGTTTCCGCAAGGGAGCGTTCACCGGCGCCGACCACAACAAGCCGGGTCTGTTCGAAGCGGCTAACGGCGGAGTTTTCCTGCTCGACGAAATCGGTGATCTCCCACTCGGCCTTCAGGCCAAGCTGCTGGGCGTGCTGGAGTCTCGCCGCATCACGCCGCTGGGAAGCACCCGCCAGGTGGAGATCGACATCATCCTGGTAGCGGCGACCAACCGTGATTTGGAAGCGATGGTCGAGCAAGGTACGTTCCGCCGCGACCTCTACTATCGCCTGAGCGGCATTACGCTCCACCTGCCGCCGCTGCGCCGGCGCAAGGAAGACATCCCGCTTCTGGTCGAGCACTTCACGCGCAAGCGCGGACTGCTCGGGCCGCAGCAAAGAGTGTCGCCCGAATTGGTTCAGCAATTCCTGGCGCATGACTGGCCGGGAAACATTCGCGAACTCGACAACGTGATTAATCGGCTCTCGCTCATGTCGCAGTCGGTGGCCGACGGACAACTCCACGAAGTGGTCCGTTCGATTCTGTCCCCCGAGCAGGCGGCGGATCACTCCCCCGGGCTGTTTGAGCGGGTGGAGCTGTTCGAGCGGCAACTGATCACCGAGGCGCTGCTCGCGGCGGGCGGCAACAAGAGCGAGGCCGCCCGCATACTCGGCATCCACGAAGCGACCGTAAGAACCAAGCTGAAACGGTACGGCATCAGCCTGGAGGGCAGCATGCCCGATTAAGACGAGTACGGTCTGTCAGAACCGTTTCGTTAGTCCGTACGAAATCACTGAACCCTCCTTGGTGGCGGTAAGTGCTTACCGGTCAAGCGCTTACCGCCTTTCTTTTCGATCCAGTTTCGTATTTTCATACGAAGGGGACGGTGGAGTCTCGACGTACCCGATTCAGTCTGTCGGCGTAACAAGCTGGGGAACTTACGGTTAGCCGTCAGGACCAATCCTGCGGCATGACCCTTGCTCAATACCGTCCGTCATTCTTACTCCTGGCGCTGACAAGGCGCTCGGTAGGTCCTCTTTTTCTTGGTGCCCAGTCGCCCGTGCCTGAGGGGTGCACGGGCGACACTCTTTTGTGGCCCGCCGAAAGCCGTTCAGATTATTAAGTTGAAACGGAGCATCCCTCGATGTAAATTCGCGGATCATGCCACGACCAGCGCTAGGACTAATCGAAACGAGCGGAATCGACGGTGCTCTCGCGGCAACCCGGGCGGCATCGGATGCCGGACAGGTGGTCATAGTCTCCGCGGAGCAGGGCGCGGCCGGGCGGATGACGGTCAAGATCGAGGGCGACTGGTCCGCTGTGCAGGGTGCGGTCGAGGCCGGAGCACGGGCCGCGCATACGGCCGGGGAGCTGGTGTCGATGCACGTGATCCCCAAGTCGGACGACGAAGTCGTTGCGATCCTGCCGTATCCACGCTTTGTCGGAAAGTACCGCCCGGGCGGGATCCCTGAGGTTGCAGCGCCTGCTCCGCTCCGGAAAGCGAGAGAGCAGTCTGTGCCACGCACCCCCCTCCGCGCGAAAACGACATCAACTCCCCAACCCAAAGTCCGTGCCAAGCCGGCCGCAATGCCAACCGCTCCTGACGCTGCATCACAGGCAACGCCGGCGGCACTGAAGAGCGTGCCTCCTCAGCTGGCGCCATCATCGGGGCGGCCGACCTGGGAGCAACTCGAGGCGATGGCGGTCGTGAAGCTGCGCCGCTATGCGCGCACGATCGCCGACCTGCCGATCAAAGGGCGGCAGATCTCAATTGCCAACAAGGAGCAGTTGCTCGAGGCGATAGCCTCGGCAAGGCACGGCGGGCGGTAGGGACGAACACCAACCATAGTTCGCTTAACGAAATACGGGTGGTCGTTCAGCCCCTACCAGACCGATGGTTACTCCTAGCTTCAGCACCACAAACTGCCCGACCAATAAGGCGACTCGCCCGACGCTACTTTTTCAAACGGACAAGTTCATAGCCTAGCAGCCGCTGAGCTAACAAAACACCCGCCGCACCTAGCGCAAAGGCCACAAGATACACGGCCCATTCAAATCCCAACGCAAAAGTGCTGGCCGCGGTTGGTCCAAAGCCCGCAGCAAAGCCCAGCGCCAGCCCGAGACCAAACCATAATCCGACGTGCGCCGATGACGTGCTTTGATTTTCGTCTCGCTTATTCGCTGACATAATACCTCTCTGTTACTCTACACCAGGGCTAGCAGAGCTTGAATGCACACAAGATAGCGCTGGCTAATGGCTCCACCGGCACATCCGCCAGCAACGCATTTCGGATACCCTGGGCCGGTAACGCCACAGACTATTAGGGCAGTCCCGCAAGTGGCCGCGGTACGGGCGGCAAGGCAATCGAGGAAGTCGTACACTGTGACGGAAAGTGCACCGCTCTGAGCCGAGCGATAGTATCCCAACTCAGCGGGGTAGTTGAGACGCCATACTCCCGGCACTTCTGAGATGAAGCCCTGATCCGGTGGTGGTTCAACAAAGGTCAGCATGTAGTGCGCCAGAACCTAACCGAGTTCGCATTCGGCGTAAGTAATATACATCGCTTGGCGTGTTGGATCGGGCTGATAGGTCATTGCAATAGTTACAAAGCGAACAAGGATCGCTCTGCCGCTGTTCTCGGGAATCCCGTAGTCTTCCAATTCGAATGAGTGATCAGGCGAAAAACGATACCCCAGCGACTCCAAATCACTCATGCGAGAACGGACGGCATAGGAGCTGGCAGCTTTAGTGATGTAGAGTCGCCCGTGGGAGTCATCCCACGTGTGAAGTACAGCTGCATTGTCAGTGTTATTAGCGAGCGGGTTGTCATTCACATCAAAGTAATCGTTCAGTTTGATCTCTGATTCGTTTGGCACGAAAGGCGCAGGCCCGTCAATCCCTGTGTCAGAATTGCAACCCCAAAATTGCCCCAGCACGAATGCTGTACCGAACAGAATGGCTCGCCGTAATGAATTGTCTACTAACATAATCGGCCTCCATCTGTTTAACGAATCGCAGTTACTGTCTGAAAGGCCCTGACTAGTGTGTCAAAGTCGCCTTCAGACGCTATCAGCTATCGTCATTCCCATGGTCCCCAACTTGCGCCACAAGTGAGCCGAACATCAAATCATGCGACACCTCCTTCTCCTTCGGACAGTAGTCCCTGCTTGAAGTCATCTGACTATTGGCTCATTCTCCTAACTCCTGTTGAGTCTCTACGAGAGAGTTAGCTAGTGCACCCCTGCTGCTATCTTCTCATAACGATTCAAGCCCTCGTTTGTCAAGTTATCATTTGCACCCGGCATTGACGCCCTGGTTGAGTGCCACAGGTTAGAGAGTGGGAGCACCGGTTGCGAGGCCGAACTGGCCTTGACCGTGACGCATCAGGACGTCGAATTAACACGCCAGGAGATCTAGACATGGACGCCTGAGTCAAGTTGGGGCATCGCGGTTGTCGTGGTTGTGCCTGTTGTGCGTGTGCAGTCAGGTGGGATCGAATGACAGCACACCATCTAAGTGCACTGCCTCTCAAGAGGTTACGGCAAGTCTTTCATCTGTCGCCAGTTGAGGGCTACGAAGTGAGAACTGCAGACTACTACCCAAACCCGGACGAATCGCTTGATTTTCCCGGACTGTTTCGTATTATCCCGCCTGATTTTACGCCGATACGGCTGACTTGGACCGTCCAGCGCAGCCAGCCGTGTCAACTACGAGTAAGGTATTGAGGTCCTCTGAGATGAAGCAGATCCTGGTAACCGGTGCCGTTGGGCAGATCGGCTCGGAGCTGACCGCCGCGCTGCGAAAGCGCTACGGCAAGAACAAAGTGGTGGCTACCGATGTTCGAATGCCTGCCGATGTGGAACTGCGCGACGCCGGCCCGTTCGAGTTTCTCGATGTGCTCGATCCGCACCATATCACACGCGTGATGCAGCTTCACGAGATCGGGACGGTCTACCATCTGGCGGCCATATTGTCTGCCACCGGCGAGTCGCGCCCCGGGGTGGCCTGGCAGGTCAACATGAACGGCTTGTACAACATGCTCGAGGCGGCGCGGCAGTACCAGTGTTCGTTGTTTTTTCCCAGTTCGATTGGCGCCTTTGGGCCTCTGACGCCCCAGGATAAAACCCCCCAGGACACGATTCAGCGCCCGGATACGATTTATGGCGTCACCAAAGTGGCGGGTGAGCTTCTGTGCGACTACTACCACAAGCGGTTCAATCTTGACACCCGCGGCGTTCGGTTCCCCGGACTTATCTCTTATGAGACCGAGCCGGGCGGCGGCACCACCGATTACGCGGTCGATATCTTCTATCAGGCCATCCGCTACAAGAAGTACACCTGCTATCTGAAGCCGGATACCTGGCTGGACATGATGTACATGCCGGACGCCATCCGGGCAATGATCGAGCTGATGGAAGCCGACGGCGCGAGGCTCGTTCACCGCAACGCGTTTAATATCACCGCGATGAGTTTCACGCCGAGGATGCTGGCCGATGAAATCCGCGAACATATTCCGGAGTTCATTGTCACCTACGACTTCGATCATGTCCGCCAGGCGATTGCCGATTCCTGGCCCAACTCGATGGACGATTCCTGCGCCCGCGCCGAGTGGGGCTGGAAGCCGCAATACGATCTCGCCCGCATGACCGAGGACATGATCAACGTGCTCACACGCAAGCTTCAGACCGCCCCCGCCGCGAGTTGAGGACTTTCCCTCTCCAAACTCAAGGAACTGGCTTTGGCGCAGATATTCGGCATCGACATAGTCGCGGTGGGGCGCGTCAAGCGCGCTGCGGAAGGTCAAACCAGGCTGCTCGATGATTTCTTTTCGCGGGAGGAACTGGCCTGCTGCGTATCACGTAGACATCCTCACGCCCGGCTGGCGGCGATCCTGGCGGTCAAGGAAGCGCTGCTGAAAGCGGCGGGGATCGGATTGCATGAAGGTTTGAGATTCAGGGAAATAGAAGTACTGAGTGATGACTCGGGCCGACCAACGGTGCGATTGCACGGCCGATTGAGAGAGATTATCGGCGACACAAATGGCGGGCGCTGCCTAGTGTCTTCGGGTTTCACCGATGACCTCGCCTGCGCTGTAGTCGCCCTGCAACACCAAACAAGCGAGTAAACAATGAGTCATTTTGGCCTCTACGAAGACCGAGCTAAGAGCTTCAGTTGGAACATCGCCGAGAAAGAGCTGGGCTACAAGCCGGGCGAGGTCATCAATATCGGCTGGTATTGTTCCGACCGCGTCTGCCAAGTGGGCAAGGCCGACAAAACGGCGTTGATCTGGGAGGGAGCCGGATCCGAGGAGAAAAAATACACCTATAACGACGTCCGCCTGGCGACCAACACGATCGCCGCTTACCTGCGCGGCCTGGGCGTGCATCCGGGCGACCGGGTCTGCCTCTTCATGGATCGTATCCCGGAGTTATATCTCGGGTTCGTGGCCGTTCTTAAGCTGGGCGCGATTGCCCAGCCGCTGTTTTCAGCTTTCGGCGAGGAGTCGCTGTTCGTGCGGCTGGAAGATGCGCAGGCGAAAGTGATTCTCACCCAGCGCAAGCACGTGGGCAAGGTGCGGCGGATTATCGACCAGATGCCGTTCCTGCAGCATATCATCGTTGTCGATCACGACGGCAAGAAAGAACTCAAAGAGCGCGAGATGGCGTTCTCGCTCGAAGCGGCCAAACCGGTCGACGATTTCGAGTCGCATCGCACTACGGCCGAGTCGCCATCGGTGCTGCACTATACGTCGGGCACCACCGGCAAACCCAAAGGTGTGCAGCATGTCCACTACTCGCTGATATCGCAATATCTGACCGCCAAGTGGGTGCTCGATCTTCATGATGACGACATTTACTGGTGCACCGCCGATCCGGGCTGGGTCACGGGTACATCGTATGGAATCATCGCACCCTTCACGCTGGGCGTTACCCAGTGTGTAGCCGATATCGGGTTCTCGGCAGATAATTGGTATCGGTTTATTGAGAAAAACCGGGTGACAGTCTGGTACTCCGCGCCGACCGCCATTCGCTCGCTGATGAAGGCGGGCGACGAAGTAGTCAGAAAGTACAACATGTCCAGCCTTCGCCACCTGGCCAGCGTGGGCGAACCGCTCAACGCCGAGGCGGTGCACTGGTCGCTCCGCTTATTCGGGCTCCCTTTTCATGATAATTACTGGCAGACAGAAACCGGTTCCATGATGATCAGCAATTTCCCCGGCATGAAAGTAAAGCCGGGATCGATGGGCCGGCCGTTCCCCGGAATAACCGCCACCGTGCTTGATCTGAAAACCTACGAACCGATCCACGAACCGGGGCGGGTCGGCCTGATCGCTTTCAAACCCGGTTGGCCGGCCATGATGCGCGGCTATCGCAATAACGAAGAAACATACAAGGCGAAGTTTCGCGACGGCTGGTACCTTCCGGGCGACCGGTCGAGTATCGATGCCGACGGCTACTTCTGGTTCGCGGGCCGCGACGACGATATCATCAACACTGCCGGTCACCTGGTCAGCCCGTTCGAGGTCGAGTCGGCGCTGCTTGAGCATAAGGCGGTGGCGGAGTCGGCAGTGGTAGCCAAGCCGGATGAGGTCAACATGGAGGTGGTCAAGGCGTTTGTCACGCTCAAGCCGGGGTTCGAGGCGAGTGTCGATCTCGAACTGGACATCATGAACTTCATCAGGCGAAAACTTTCCCCGCTCGCCATGCCGCAGGAAATCGAATATGTGGCGTCGCTGCCGAAAACCCGCAGCGGCAAAATCATGCGCCGGGTGCTTCGCGCCAAGGAGTGGGGTGAGGAAATCGGGGATACGTCGACATTGGAAAACGAATGAGGCGACATATACACAAGTAGAGGCATGATAATGGAAGACATGAAGCAGGTCGTTCTGGATTATGTGAGGAACGAGTACCTCGAAGACGAGGACGAGGAGTTGGATTTCGATACGCCGCTGATTTCTGGCGGGATAGTCGATTCGTTCTCCATGGTTTCGCTCAAGCGGTTTCTGGAGAACAAGTACAAGATCAGCATCCCGGATGACCAGGCGACCCCGGAGTCGTTCGATTCGGTAAACAAGATCGTTACGCTGGTGAACAAGTTCGTGAAGTGATGACTGCGCTGGAGTCAGGGCGGCAGTTCGTAGATCGGGATTGCGTGGGCGGCAGACATAAAGTGCCCGGCAGATGCCCCCATCTGCCGGCTCGTAAGGTGAAGACTCTTGTGGGCGGCAGACGTCCTCGTCTGCCTCTCGACATCAGGTCGTCCGGCCGGTCAGCGGGCAGACCAGGAGGTCTGCCGCGCACATAACTGGCGACAGTTACGGTGTGCTGTCGGGCGACCCTGCCCGACAGCTCGTGCACGCAAAACGAAAGATGTGGTTACGACATAAATCGGCAAATCAAGGAGCCGGAAAGTGGGCTACAGCGATAAGGTTCGTGGCATATATCAGGA
This sequence comes from Candidatus Zixiibacteriota bacterium, assembly GCA_040752815.1. Taxonomy (NCBI): domain Bacteria; kingdom Pseudomonadati; phylum Candidatus Zixiibacteriota; species Candidatus Zixiibacteriota bacterium. The sequence goes on along the minus strand of JBFMGC010000003.1, from coordinate 70,295 downwards.
ACAACTAAAGGGAATCCAGGCAGCCGGCCTATTCAAACAGGAACGGTTTATTCATTCGCCGCAGGCGGCGGACATCGAGGTCGAGTTCCCGACCGGTTCGTCGCTCAAAAAAGTCATCAACATGTGCGCCAATAACTATCTCGGTTTGTCCAGTCATCCCGATGTAGTTAAGGCAGCGCACGAAGGACTGGATAGTCGCGGCTACGGGATGTCCTCGGTGCGCTTCATCTGCGGCACGCAGGATATTCATCACGAACTGGAACAAAGAGTGACCACTTTTCTCGGCACGGAAGATACGATCCTGTTCCCGTCGTGCATGGACGCCAACGCCGGCGTGTTCGAGGCTGTGCTCACCAAGGACGACATGATGATCGCCGACCGGCTCGTGCACGCGTCGATTATCGACGGCATGCGCCTGTGCAGCGCCGAACAGGATACGTTCAAGCACGCCAACATGGAGCATCTCGAGGAGAAGCTGCAGTTACACAAGGATCGGCGTGTCAGAATGGTCATCACGGACGGCGTCTTCTCCATGGACGGCGACACGGCCCCGCTTGACAAAATGGCGGAACTGTGCGAGAAGTACGACGCCATGCTGTTCTGCGACGATTCTCACGCCAGCGGGTTTATCGGCCGGACCGGTCGCGGCACGCATGAGAAATACGGCGTGGTCGGCCGTATGGATATTATCACGACAACATTCGGCAAGGCGCTCGGCGGGGCCTCTGGCGGCTGTGTCTCCGGACGGCGCGAACTGGTCGAGATGTGCCGTCAGCGGGCGCGGCCGTATCTCTTTTCGAACACGATTGCGCCGGTAGTCGTATCGGGCGTGCTCGAGGTGCTGGACATACTCTCCAAGTCCACTGAACGCCGCGATAAGTTAGAGAAGAACACCGAGTACTGGCGTAAGGGGCTGCTGGATGCCGGTTTCATCCTGAAAGAGGGCGACACGCCGATCGTTCCGGTCATGCTGTTCAACGCCAAGCTATCTCAGGACATCTCGCGCGATCTGTATGCCGAGGGAATATACGCAATCGGGTTTTTCTTCCCGGTGGTGCCTCAGGGCCAGGCGCGTATCCGCACGCAGATTTCGGCGGGCCACGAGATACATCATCTCGATAAGGCGCTCGATGCCTTCAGGAAAGTCGGAAAGAAGTATGACATCCTCGGCAAGACCAAGCAGGAGATAATCGAGATGTACGGGGCGTAGGGGGCGAAGGGACATGGCTGGAAGGAGAATCGTAGGTCGGGTTCCGAGCGACCGCCCCCTGGGCTGGAGGGAGAAACCCGACATGACGTGGACGAGGATTTGGTGTCGAGTTTCTTGTCCGGTGACGTAGGCGGCGGAACCCGATCAACTGCAACGTGAGCCTTCAGGTAGGCTAAGAAGATGACATGAAAACGCTGCGTCGTTACATAGAAAGCGGTTCTGTCTTCTTTATCACCTGTGTCACCTATGATCGCGAGCCACTCTTATTGGAATTACCGTCTCTTTTCCTCGAGTCGTGGCCGGGGGTTGTTCCCTTAGCATGGGTACTGATGCCACAGCATTTCCACGCGTTGCTCGATGTCAACTCGACAACCGTCTCAATGCTAATGCACAGTTTCAAGATCACTTATTCCAGACGGTTCCGAGATAGAGTGCGCGCGGGGTGGGTCTGGCAAAACCGCTTCTGGGATCACGTGATACGGGATCAGGTCGATATGAATCGACACTTGGACTATATTCACTACAATCCGGTCCATCACGGGCAAGTGAAAGACCCGTTTACCTATCCCTACTCGACATTGAAATCCTGGAGCGACCGTGGTTTCTATACGAGAGACTGGGGGGTAATAGATAAGCTGGAGTTCGAAGGGGAGTTCGGCGAGTGATCGGGTGTCGGGTTTCTCACTCCAATGGACTATGTTCGGAACCCGACCTACCTGAATCGGAATGCGACCTTTTGATGTAAGCATGAGAGACCTCGCCGACAAAACCGTCGTCATCACCGGGGCGTCACGCGGAATCGGGGCGTCGATTGCCCTCGCCTTCGCGCGCGAAAAGTGCCGGCTGGTGCTGTGCGGGCGTGACCGTGAGCGTCTTGGCAAAGTTGCCGAGGCCGCCGATTTGCCCAGGAGCCGCGTCTTGACTGTTACCGCTGATATCAGCAAGCCGGCGGGTATTAAGAGAATCGTCGCGTCTGCCGTACGCAAGTACGGGCGCATTGACGTATTCATCAACAACGCCGCAATCGGGTACTGGAAGGCCGTCTCTGATACCACACAGGAGGAGTTCGATCATACGTTTAATACGAACCTCCGCGCGGTCTTCCTTTCGTTTCGCGAGTTAATCCCACTGATGAAGAAGCAGGGGGGCGGGCAGATCATAAACATCTCGTCGATGAGCGCCAAGCAGGCGGCGCCCGAACATGCCGCCTATGCGGCGTCGAAAGCGGCGCTGAATATCCTGAGCGAATCGACCGCCGCCGAGGTACGCAACGATAACATCAAAATCTGCGTGCTGGCCCCCGGTTCGGTCGCGACCGATTTCGGCGGCACACCGCTCGACCAGAAGTCGACCAAACCGCGCCTGTTGTCCAGCGAGGTCGCTGACGCGGTGGTGTTTCTCGCGCGGCAAAACGAAAATGCGTGGGTATCGCTGGTCGAGATGCGGACGCTGGTGCTCAAGAAGAAATAATCCTTCAGATTGGAGTAGGGCAGAATCCTCCCGGCTTTGCGGGAGTGATTCTGCCGTTCACTTTTGTGGCAGAACCACTCGCTCCTCCTTGCCCGCCTTGGTCGGACAAGCGGGGTTCGGGTTATACCCTACAAGGCTGTAGCGTCACCCGCTGCTGGGAGGGTGACATTTCCCTTTACCGCTTAGTCTCCAAAACTTATTCTTTACGTATGCCACTTCACGGCAGCGAAATGCGCGAAGAAGGGCTGCTCTGCTGGAGTTGCGGGCGGCCAACCGGCATCAAGGGCAGCGTGACCCGGCACGATCAGTGCCAGAACTGCCAGACCGATCTGCGCTGCTGTCGCGGGTGCCGTCACTTTGACCCGACTCGTCGCCACCAGTGCCGCGAGAATATCGAACATCCGGTCGGCAACAAAGAAAAAGCCAACTTCTGTGACTTCTTCCAGGTGCGGCAGGTTTACAAGACCGCCGGCGGCATGAAGTCACGGTCCGACGACAAGGAATCGCGCCGGAAGAGTTTCGACGATTTGTTTAAGGATTGATTGTAGGTCGGGATGCTCGTCATCCCGACATTGTGTCCGGATCACTATGGTTTCGACCTACAATTCCCTATGACCGCAGCGAAACCAGCGTCCGGTTGCGCTCGGTGCGGTATTGAAGCTTGTCCTCGCAGGCCAGCCAGCCGACCGCCTGGTAGGTCACCGTATCTTTTTCGCCGATCAGTTTCGGTATCTGTGACAGGCTAACCTCTTTGTGCTGACTGAGCGTCCGCCAGACTTTGCCGGCGGTCTCACCAATTTGGGCTCTCATTTCATCCTCCGTGATAACAGTATCTTCTATCCATTTTTAATCGGCAGGAGGTACGGAAACCTGAACCGATTTCTTCAGCTATCCTCCTCCGGCACATAGTTCTTATATGCGCGCAGGAGCGAAGGATGCAAGCTATTTCTGCGCAGTCAGGACGCTCTGCAATGCGGCGGCAACGTCAGAGTGTTGGAAATTGTGCCTAACACCCTGGAGTTTCTGCGGTTGGACGCGCGCCGATGACAGCAGCGCCTCGTCGGCCATCGGCCCCAAGGCTACGCGAAGCGCAAAAGCCGGGGCCGGTAACAAAGCTGGTCTTCTTAGTACATGGCCGAGCTGTCTGGTGAACTCCGTATTCGTGACCGGATTGGGCGCAACGGCGTTCACCGGCCCGGACAGGGTCTGGTCGGATATAGCTCGAAGAATAATCTCTAGAAGGTCCGAAAGCGTGACCCAGCTCATCCACTGCTTGCCCGAACCAAGCTTTCCTCCAAGACCTAACCTAAAAATAGGCAACATCTTAGCGAGCGCACCGCCGTGCCTGGCCAGCACCACGCCGATCCGTGGGTTCACCACTCGAATGCCTGCATCTTTTGCGGGCGCAGAGGCGGACTCCCACTCGTGACAGAGTTCACAGAGAAAGCCGCGGCCAGGTGTTGAATCCTCTGTCAAGACCTCGTCTCCCCGATGGCCATAGTAACCGGTGGCGGACGCCGAAATCAGCACCGACGGTCTCCGGTTTAGTGAGGCGAGGTGGCAGCAGAGCTGCGTGGTGCCGGTTATGCGGCTCTCTCGAATGATCTTTTGGAAATCCGCGGACCAGCGCCGAGCGGCGAGATTAGCGCCCGCCAGATTAACGACCGCGTCCACATCACCGATGTCAGAATCCCACGTGCCTCTCGCTATCGGCTCCCACACTACGGTATGCGAAGACACCTTGCCCGTCGTGCGTTTGAGCGCGATCGGCTCGTGGCCGTGGGCGAGGAGCGTGTCGGTCAACGCCTGCCCGATAAAACCGCTCGATCCGGAGATAAGCACCCGCATAGAAACTAATATAGCTGCAGCAGGACGAGTTTCCGAGTGGTATGCGCGGTGAACGGTGATGAAATTCGGTCTGTTTGTCGAGGCTGTCGATCAGATCGTTAGATTAACTAAACCGTCGGCGTGTCCATGCAGCACGACAATGATCGCCTGAGCCTTACCAGATTCAGTCGCCCCGGGTGGATGTGCCAGGCCATCCGACTTCGCGCCATGGCCGCCTGGCGGCGACGGTAGACAGTGCCAAAGCCGGTGCGTCGGTGAATTCTCATAATCAGCCTGCCAGTTCGGCCAGTTTCTCTCTGACTTTATCGGCATGACCTTCGACTTTAACGCCGTACCAGGTATGGGCAATCTTGCCCTCGGGGTCGATCAGAAAGGTCGAGCGAATCACTCCGACCGTCTCCTTGCCGTACATGTTCTTTTTACTCCACGCGCCGTACTGCGCAAGCACCTCTTTGCTTTCATCCGAGAGGAGCGGGAAACCGAGTTTGTACTTGGCGATGAACTCCCGGTGGCTTGCGGGCGAATCGGGACTGACCCCAAGTACCGATGCCTCCAGCTTTTCGAATCCTATCAGTCCGGAAGTAAAGTCGCAGGCCTCGGTGGTGCAGCCGGGGGTGTCGTCTTTGGGATAGAAGTAGAGTACAAGCCAGCGCCCGGCATGATCTTTGAGTGAGACTTTGGTGCCGTCCTGATTCGGCAGGCTGAACAACGGGGCTTTGGCGCCGATATCGAGCTTAGTGTTATCTGACACTTGAACAACCTCAGTTAATCTCTGCGTTTGGTCCTCTCATAATGCGGAAAGAGCATAAAAAGTTCCGTGGAGGGCGATGCGGAATGGCCAGTGGTCCGTCACTTCTGGTGGGGCCAGCGGGCGTCGCGTATAGTGAAGAACGAGGTGGACGAGGACGTCCACCTCGCACAAGCGGGTCGACAGGTGAACAATCGTAGGGCAGAATCCTCCGGCGCTTCGACGGAGTGATTCTGCCACTTGGGATTTGGCAGAATCACCACACCGAAGCGGCGTGGGATTCTGCCCTACGCTTTTACTCGGTGGCCCACCCTTTAGTGTGTTATGGAAACGAACCCGCGTGGCCCGCGCGCCCTATGCGCTCCGCTTGCGGAAGCGTGCGGCGGCCAGGCTGAAGATGACAAGACCGTATATCGCGATGGCAATAATCTCCGGCACCAGGTCGGCCGGGCCGGAGCCTTTCATCATTATCCCGCGCACCACCTCCATGAAAAAGCGCATCGGGTTGATCATCGTTATCCGCTGCATCCACCCGGGCATGTTGGAAATCGGGCTGAAAAAGCCTGATGTCAGGATGGCGAAGATCGAGAAGAACCAGGCGAGAAACATCGCCTGCTGCTGGGTCGACGTCACGGTCGAAAAGAACGTGCCCAGCCCGAGCGTGGTCAGCAGGTACAACCCGCTCATGAGGGCCAGGAAAAGCGGCGAGCCCGCGAATGGGATACCGAACCAGAGGATACCCACCGCCAGCGCGATCATCATTTCGGCCAGACCCAGCAGCGCAAAGGTCGTGATCTTGCCCAGCAGCAGCACATAACCGGCGATCGGTGTGACCGAGATCTGCTCCAGCGTGCCCATCTCTCGCTCCCGCACAATCCCCATCGCGGTGAGGGAAATTGTCACCATGGTCAGCAGGGTCGCCACGATTCCGGGCACCATGAAGTAGACCGACTCCAGCTCCGGATTGTAGCGGAACGTATGGCGGATTTCCAGCGGCAGCTCCATGCCGGTGACTCGCTGGCTGTACTGGCGGGTGATCAGCCCGGCGTAGCCGAGCCCGGAGCGGGCGGCGTTGGCGTCGGAACCGTCGGCAATCATCCCTATCCTGATGTTATCACCCAGCGTGAGCTTTTCGGAGAAGTCCTCAGGGATGACAATCGCCATCTGGGTCTCGTTTTTGCGGAAACGGTCCTCCATTTCCCAGAGAGGAGTGGTTTCGTCCGACACAAGTCGCTCGTCCGGCACGAAGTAGTCGCCGGCGTCAAACGACCGTATGAACTCCCGCGAGTGGCTGCTGCGGTCGTAGTCGTATACGTCGGTCTTGAGAAGTTTGACATCGGTATTGACCGCATACCCAAGGAGCAGAAGCTGGACGATCGGCATCAGAAAGACTATCCGCAGCATCGCCTTGTCGCGGCGGATCTGGATGAACTCTTTGCGGATCAGGCCCAAATAAGCGCGCCACATAATCAACCTACCCTGGTTTTGAATTTCCGGGCCGCCACGGTCATAAGCACGAGCATGAGCAGGATCAACGCCACTGCCTGCGGAACCAGCACAGTGAAAGCGGCGCCTTTGAGCATAATCCCCCGTATGATGGTGACAAAGAACTTAGCGGCTACCAGGTTGCTCAGCGCCTGGAGCACGAACGGCATGTTCTTGATGGCGAAGATGAACCCGGATAGCATCACCGAGGGCAACATGGTGGCGATCTGGGCGAGCATCGTGGCCTCCTGGAGAGTCTTGGCAATCGATGAGATGAGAATGCCGATCGACAGCGCCGTCGTCACATAGATGAGGCCGAAAAATAGCAGCAGCGTTTGCGAACCCACAAACGGAACGCCGAAAACCACCCTGGCAAACAGGATCACCAGGATGCCGTCGAGGAACGCGATCACCACGTACGGCAGGAGCTTGCCGATCAAGATCTCACGCGGCTTGACCGGCGTGGTGAGAAGCTGCTCCATAGTGCCGGACTCTTTCTCCCTCGCGATAGTCATGGAAGTCATGAGCGCCGAGATCATCATCAGGATAACCGCCACCAGTCCCGGCACCAGAAAGTGCGATGACTTCAAGTCGGGATTGTAGAGCACCTGCTGGGATATGGTCACGCCCGGGATTTCAAAACCGGGTGGCAGGCGGTCTCTCATGAACTCCACGAGCACGCCGTTGGAGTAGGCCTGCACCGCACTCGCCAGCGACGCGTCGGAGCCGTCGACTGTCATCCCCACCTCGAAATCCTCATTGCGCGTGAGCGCCTGGCCAAATCCGGCCGGGATATAGAGAATTGCCGCCGCCTCGCCGGAGCGGAGCAGGCGATCCGGATCGCTCAGATCTGCGGCCCTGTCGGGTCTGCTGAAATAATCCGAACGATAGAAACGCTCCGTAAACTGGCGCGATTCGACGGTATGATCGAAGTCGACCACCGCCAGCGTGACCCTCTCGATGTCCATATTGATGGCGTAGCCGTAGAGGAAGATCATCATCACCGGCATAATGATGACAATAATCAGCGAGCGGAAATCCCGCAGGATGTGGTAGAGTTCCTTCTGGGCTATAAACCTGATCCTATGCACGTACGGCCTCCTGGCTGCGGATCAGATCGACGAACAGGTTGTCCAGCGACGTGGTGGCGTGTTTCTGCTTGAGGTCGAAGGGACGCCCCTGCTCGATAATTCTGCCCCGGTGCATGATCGAAATCCGGCCGCAGTACTCGGCCTCGTCCATGTAGTGAGTGGTGACGAATATGGCTACGCCCGAGTCGGCCAGTTCGTAGAGCAGTCCCCAGAAGCGGCGGCGGAACACCGGATCGACCCCGCCGGTGGGCTCGTCGAGAAACAAAATGCGCGGCTTGTGCAGGATGGCCGCGGCCAGGGCCAGGCGCTGGCGCCAGCCGACCGGCAGCCTTTTCGAGAGTTCGTCGAGAAACTGTCCCAGCTCCAACTGCGCGGTGACTTCATCGATCCGCTGCCTCAACTGCGCGTTGCCGAGGCCGTACGCTGCGCCGTAGAACGCCAGGTTCTCGCGTCCGGTCAGGTCGGGATAAAGTGAAAATCTTTGTGACATATAGCCGATACTCGGCTTGATCAGTTCCGGCTGGCGGTAGACATCGAAACCGGCCACCCGTCCATTGCCCGAACTGGGCATGAGCAGGCCGCACAGCATACGAATGGCGGTCGTCTTGCCGGCTCCGTTGGCGCCGAGGAAACCGAAAATCTCGCCGTAATTCACGGTAAGCGAAATCTGATCGACAGCCGTGAAATGACCGAATGTTCGGCTCAGGTGATCGACCTCGACAGCGTGTTTCCGGCCGATGTCCTGAATTGGGTTCATGCGCCTGTCTCCATCAGTTGTATGAATCGATCTTCGAGCTCAGCCTTAATCGGCGTAACTCGCTCGGCAGCCACGCCGAGAGATGCCAGCGCCGCCAGGTGTCGCTCGATGTTGTCATCCTGATCGAGATACAGATGAAGGCCGGCGCCGAAACGTGCGGCCGACAGATCGGGCAGGCGGTTGATCGCCTGGACAATCGCGGTGGTCGGTTCGTGATCGATATAGTAGATCCGTCCGGTAAATGAGCCGGCCAGCCCTGCCGGGGTATCCTCGGCCAGCTTCCGACCCTTGTAGATGAACGCCGCGCGGTCGCACCGGGCGACCTCATCCATGTACGGAGTAGAGACGAGAGTCGTCACCCCCTCCGCTTTCAACTGAAGCAGGATTTCCCAGAACTGGCGGCGCGAGAGCGGGTCGACCCCGGTAGTCGGCTCATCGAGAATGAGCAAACGCGGATCATGAATCAGCGCACAGGAAAGCGCCAGCTTTTGCTTCATCCCGCCGGAGAGCGCTCCGGCGCGACGGCCGGAAAACGGCTTGAGGTTGGAGAACTCATAGAGCTGCTCGCGCTTCTCGCGAAACGCCTGCCCGGTGATGCCGTACAAACCGGCGTAGAACGTCAGGTTCTCCTCGATCGAAAGGTCGGGATAGAGTGAAAACTGCTGCGGCATGTAGCCGAGAATCGGCTTGATGGCCTCATACTCTTTCGCCGCGTCGCGCCCGGCGATCGTAATCATTCCGCTGTCCGGATCCAGCAGGCGGCAGAGAATCCGCATCATCGTGGTCTTGCCGGCGCCGTCGGGTCCGACCAGGGCGAATATCGTTCCCGGAGCGACCTCGAGCGAAAAACTATCGAGCGCGACCAGCGTGCCGTAATTCTTGACCAGTCTGTCGGCTATCAGGAATGACATTACTTCTCCAGCCTGACAAAAACCGGCATGGCGACCTTCAGGTTCCTGTCCGGATTCGGTACAGACACTTTGACGGCGTACACCAGGTCGGCGCGGGCCTGCTCGGTCTGGACATTCTTAGGGGTGAATTCGGCCTGATCGGAAGTCCACACCACCGTGCCGCGGAATTCCTGCCCCCCGCTCTCGGTGCTGACTACGGCCGCGTCGCCGAGCTTTACCCCGGCGAAATCCGCGGTCGAGAGGTACACCTTGACCGTAACGGTATCCAGCCGCGAAACGCGCACGATCGGCTTGCCCGGCGCGAGGAATTCCCCCGGCTCGATGAACTTCTCGGTCACGACACCGCTCACCGGTGACACGGGGTAGCAGTCGACCCGCCTGCGTTCGAGCCGGGCGATATCGCTTTCCGCTTTGGATAGATTGGCCTGCAGAGTTCGGACCTGAGCCTCGGCGCTCTGGTGTGCGAGCGTGGCTTGATTAAGCTCAAACTCGGCCTGGTCGAACTGCTTCTTGGTCGCGGTGCCGGCTTTCATCAGCCGGTCTACTCGTTCGAATTCCGCGCGGACAAACTCCTCGCTGGTTGCAGCCTGTTTGACCTGAAGGCGCACGGTTGCCAGTTGCGCCTTGATAACGTCCAGCCCCGCGCGGGCCGAGACCAGCTCCAGTTCGAGATTGCTTGGATCGATCACGAGCAGCGTGTCACCGGCGCTTACCTCGGTGCCTTCGTCAAAGCGATGCTGCACCACGCGGCCGGCGGTTTCTGCGGAGATGACGGATTCGGTGGTCTCGATCAAACCGGAGCCGCCGATCAGGTCGGTGTCATTGCCGCAGCCGGCCAGCAGAAGCATCGCCGGCATTACGATTGACATGATTCTTTTCATCTATAGACCCTTTCCCAGTCTTTCATCAGCGAGAGCGAAGTAATAGGCGCTTTGCGCTATGTAGAAATCAACCCTGGCGGCGGCCAGCGAGGCTTCCGCGTGTGACAGGACGGCCTCTATCTCCAGCAGTCGATTCGATGACAGCGCGCCGTTCTGATGTTGCTGCTGCGCCAGATCATAGTTGGCCGCCGCCACATCCCACTCGGTGCGAGAGCTGAAATAGCGACGGTGCGCCAGCCGAAGCTGCTCGTAGGCCAGTTCCGTTTCGCGGCTAATCGACTCGGCCGTGTTGTCATGACGGCGACGGGCGGCGTCGAGCTCAAACGATGCGGCCGCTTTTTTCGACGAGGTCCCGCCGCCCAGGTTCAGCGACCACTGCAGTTTGGCGCCGACCGTGAAGTTGTCGTTCCACTGGTTGGTAAAGGGATCGATATTCGGCTTGCCGTAGGAGTAGCCTCCGAACGCCGCCAGAGTAGGCAGGTATCCGGCTTTCTCACTTCTGACCCGCGCCTCACCGGCGCGAATGCCGGCGACCGCGGCTCTCAGCTCCGGCCGCTCTGTAGAAACCGCGACCAGGGGCAGTTCCTGCGGTGGGTCGGGAATCGGATCGGTCAACTCGATCTGCTCCTGCGCGGGCAGCCCCAGCCGGGAAACGAGAGTGATTCTCTGAGACTGCGAGCTGATCTCGGCCTGCTGCACCTGGAAGTCGGCTCTCGTGTAGGCCAGGCGAGCCTCGAGCAGATCGACCGAATCGGCCGCTCCGGCGCTGTAGAGCGAGAGGATGTTGTCCTGAAGCACAGACGTGCGCCGAAGCGACGCCCTCGCTGCGCGCAAAAGCTCAGCCGACCGGGTCAGACTAAAATAGTCGAGCCGGGCCTGCAGGAACACCCGGTCGCGCTCGAGGTCGTTCAAGGCGGCGCGATATTCGCTGCCCGAACGGGCCAGCGCAATCGCCGAGCTTATCCGCCCGCCGGTGTAGAGCGGCAGGGTCAGGCGGAGGTCGGTCTGATAGGTCTCTTTGGAACCGAATTCGCGCGCTATGTCGACTTGTGCGGCAAGGTCAATATTGAGCGACGGCACCTCGTCGACAAATTTCGCCAGTGCATCCACTGATAGTGTGGGAAAGCGCTCCGCCTGCGCCGCCGATACCAGTTTCTCCGCGGCCAGACGATTGGCCTCGGCTTCTCTCAGCGTGTGCGAGTGTTCGTGCGCCAGTTGTAGCGCCTGCTCCAGGGTCAGTTCACGCGCGGTCACGCTCGTTGACAGCACGACGACTGCCGCCATGATAACGTATTTCATGCTCATCTCACTTTCAGCCCATTCAGGAAGAGGTCGACGATTACCTTCTGTCGCTCCCGAACAAACGAAGCGCGATCGGTGATACCCAGAGCGCGGTCCTGTATCGGGGCGATGATGAAATAACCAATGCTCATGCTGACAAACGCGACGATTGCCTGGCGGATGTCTATAGGTCGGAAGCGCCCGTCCTTCTCGCCCTGCTCAATCAGGGTCATTATCTTTTGAGGCAGACCCGTTGAGGTAAGCACATCCGCGATAGAGTCCATTACTTCGGGCGTGGGGTTGGCCAATTCCCTGAGAATGATGGGGCGAATCGGACCGGCATCGAGGAAGGCTTCGACATGACGCTCGGCCATGATTTCAAGTGCTCTGGACAACTCAGAGGTTTCAAACACTGGCCCACGTATCTGCTGGAACATGGCCCGCGCGAACGACACTACTACATCGATGTAGAGTTGATCCTTGGAGCGGAAGTGGTAGTAGATCATCGCCTTGTTGACTCCGGCAGTTTGAGCGATACGGTCGATTCGAGCTCCTTCCCTGCCGTGGACAGCGAACTCGTGGAGGGCCGCAGCGACGATTCTGCCGCGAGTGGGTTGATCCTCGGCGGCCAAGGGTTTTGATTCCGGTGAGGTTTCGTGTCTGTTCATAACTAACCATTCATTTTAACTAACTATACGGTTAATTATATGGGAAAGTTCCCGGGCGAGTCAAGGTTTTTTTGAAAAGTCTTCTAATTGGTTGTGAAACAGAATGTTAGCTAAGGATTCATTTTCGCGTGGCGCCATCTCGACAAGTTCAGCGTCCGGACAGCAGCTTTATAGACTGCGGGCGCTAATTTGGCCCTTGCACGCGGTGGATAGCCTTGCCGACCGCAAAGTCGCCAACAGTGTTGCGTCAGTTTTTGCCCCATTTGCCTTGACCGTTCAACAAAGCAAATGGGGTGTGAACTGACGCGCCTAAGCCGCTCCGGATCAACGGGGTCAGGTCACACTTCGATCCCGACCCGCGGAGCGAGCCGGACCCGAAGCAAGACCGGACGCAACAGATCGAGGGTTTGAGACAACCTCGGACCGTCCGCCCATGGCAGATTCCGACCTACTATATCATCTTCTGAAACAGCTCCGGGGCGTATTTGAAAGCGAGGCCGAGGTAGCAGTAGCGGACAAACCTCGCCGCCACCATGGTTACCCAAAAAAGTGCCGCTGGGTAGCGCTTGACGCCGCAAGCGACATAGAAGACGTCGCACGGGAGCGGTGACGCGGTTCCCAGAAACAGCATCAGCGTGACATACCATTTCGAGCGGCCGTAGGTCCACGGGTGCCTGTGTATTTCCGGGAAGCGCCGCTTCATCCAGGCGGTTTCGCCGAAGTATTTTCCGATTAACAAGCTGACCAGCGAGCCGGTCGCCGAACCGAGCGCCATGACGATCGCCAGATGAATCACCCCGTAACCGAGGGCCACCCCGATCATAGCGTAGGCCCAGATAGGCAGTACGAGTGGCGTACTGCTAACCGCGGTCAACAAGAAGAGAATTCCGTCTACCCAGTTTTGGCCATAAGTAGAAAGCAGGTACTCGCCTACGCGGGTGATGTCTTTGTTGAAAATGGCGCTGAGAACTATGCCTGCAACAATGATAAACGTAGTCGCGAGTATAGATCCGAGATTGTTGGTCTTCTTATGCACGCTCGGTTTGAGCTCAGCAGACTCCGGAGCGGCTTCAACTGCGACACTCAGGAGACGCCCGTCGGTTGGCTTTCGTGGCTTCTTGCCGGTGAGGTGAAGAATGGTCGGCACCAGGTCGCAATTAGCGACGTGCTCTTCGACAAGCGGCACCGAGATCATCAGCGGTACCTGCATGTGGACTTTGTGCAGCGAGCCGTGCGACGCGTGATGCTCGGGATCTTCGTACTGTAGGCGCAGATCGAACCCAGGCTCGGCGTTTATTGCGATATCCCCGCTCCTCGACGCGCTAAACAGCATGAATAGTTGGTTAACAGCGTCCGGGTAGGTGAAATCGTATGTCAGGTGAAACAGCTCGTCGCGTGTGAACCGTCCGACAGGATGCCCGCCCAGCGGATCCGTACCGTCAACGGTTACACTGTATATATCACCATTTCTACTGGCGCACAGTGTGCCGCTCCGACCGATAAACACGATTCTGTCGACTCCGTCACGCGCGGCCACAAACGTGACACCGTCGCGTCTGACAAGATCGTCGATCAGCGAGCTGCATCGTGGGTCTAGCCGCAGTTCTTCCCAGTTCCAGTGCGACCCCCACTTTTCGCCTCGACGGAAATAGATTTGCGCCATGGCGTTGCCGCTCTCGCACACGGCCGAGTCACAACTACGGCGATACAGTTTCGGATAGCAGTACGGGTTGAAACCGTGCTGCTTGGTGATGTCGACCAGCGGAATGTGCACCGATGTAGCACTCAAACCGTGATCGGAAACGATGGCGATAATCGTCTCGTGGTACACACCCTCGGAGATCATAACTTCGGCGATCTCGCCCACAGCGCGATCGATATTGAGATACGCGCCGATCGTGCGCTGATCGAAAGGTTCATGCAGGTGGGAATACTCGTCGATCCCAAAGAAGCTCCCGATTATGCAGCGGCTGCCGGCGCGAATCCGCTTAATGACCACTTGCTCAACCATCTTGTCGACCCGTGACCAGTCGTCGAGATGATGCGCCTGCACGATACGGAACAGTCGGCGGGCGATGATTTTGTACAGGTGCTGGTTGGGGCAGTAATCGATCAGTTCCAGCACAGAGCTTGGGTTTTCGAAATACTCGTAGAGCGATATCGCCCGAGCGGGATTCATGTCCCGGCCGACCATCAGGCCGCGCGGGCTGTTCAGGCTGCGGTGGCGGTGAATCGAGCGGCGCTTGCGGTCGTGTTCGAAGCGGTCGAGCCAGCGATAGCCGGGGATATTGGCGCTTCCCGGGTGAAGGCCGCAGACGAAAGGGATATGGGCCGGGCCGGTGGTGGAGGGGTATACAGTCAGCGCGGTCCGGTAGCAGCCGCGATCGACCACATGTTTTTTGAGATTGGGCAGGCAGCCCTCGGCGATTAGCCGCCGCATGAGGTCATCCCTGGCGCCGTCGGCTACAAGAATGAGAACGCGTTGGTACAAGCAGGTCCCTTGCTGGTCGAGTCGCGGTTATTCGCGCCGGGCGGAGCGGCTTTCAATGACCGCAACCTCGGCTCGGCAACCGGGGGAGTATAGTGGGCGGCGGGTTTCGGCGCAAACGGTTAAGTCAGATGCAGATGAAGACGTTGTAAGGCCGATTGCCAAGGTTTGGCGCACCGGGAGGTACGCCAACCACTAAAAGAAGAGGACGTTTGCCAACCATTTGGAAAGAGAGGTGCACCAAGCACTGAGGAGCATGAGTCTGTGCCCACTGGCGGCAGTTCAGAAAGCCCCTCTTCCTGCCGATATTACCAGAGTCGAATTGTCCCAATTACGGGCGAATTGATATGTACAGAATAGAACCGGCCTACTACGGATTCCGGGTGACGTCGTCGGGGTCTTTTACCGCCGAGGAAATCGGGCATCTGTCGCGAGACCTTCTAACGGCCCTGAAGAACTGTGACCGCCCGTTTTCTCTGGTGATTGACAGCCGCAAGATGGTTCCGCCATCGCCGGAAAAGCTCGTGAAGTTCCACGACCTCCACATGGCGGTCTGGGAAACCATATGCCAGAGAGTCGCTTTCATTCTGGACTCTCCGGTTACCAAGGGGCAGGTTTTGCAGATGCACTACAGCTCGTCGCCCACCTGCCAGGATCGAGTAATCGACGCCTCCAGGTACCCTGGCTGGGAAGAGCGCGCGATTGCCTGGGTGGCCGACGGAATAGAGCCGGAAACGACAGCGGCACTTAAGCCGGTTTCCCGCTCGAAGTAATCATCGGACTATTCCGGAGTACTACCTGAAATCGATCTTGGGGCTGATGCCGATTACGCGCAGGCCAAGCACTTCCTCGACATCCTGAACTTTCTTGAAGGAACTGTCCATAAGTTCTGCGACCAGGACCGCCCCGCCGCCGATAACGAGGCCGAGCAGTATCCCCATCGCCATGATCTTGGTCCGGTTCGGGCTCATCGGTTTCATCGGCAGCTTGGCCGGTTCGACCTTCCGATACTTGCTCGATGATCGATCTTCCAAGAGCGCCTGCGAGATAGTGGAGCTCTCCTGCTGGCGGCGAAAACGGTCGCGGATATCGGTGGCTACCTGCAGCTCACGCTGCAGTTGGGCCAGTTGCGCCTCGTATTCGGGAATCAGGTCGGTGGACGGGGCCAGGTCGCTCAGCGTAGACTCGAGATAAGGCTTCTTGGAGTATAGATAGTCCAGCGTGGACCGGGCGTTGAACAGGGCGACCAGATCGTCGCGGACACTCTGCTGGTGCTGGGCGTATTGAGCGTTTACCTGCGCCCGGTTTTCGCGTTCGATTGTCTCTAAAAGATGGTTTTGGCGCAGCTTGAAGTTGATCACCTGGGGGTTGTTCCAGGTGTACCGTGAAAGCAGGTCGCCGATCTCCTTCAGGCGGCTGCCAAGTTCGTCGCGCGCCTCGCGGGCGGCATCCGTCTCGGTAAGTGAAAGTTGGTTGACATTGACGCCGTCGATCCCGCGCAAACGGCCCAGCACGGTACGTTCCTGAGCGCGAAGATCGTCGATTTCGCTCTCTGTCTGGTTGATTTCGTCCTCGATCTCGGAGCGGTTGCTCTCGGAAGTAGTGGCGTCGGCGCTGCGAAGCCGGGCGAGCCGCTGCTCGACCCTTGTAATTTCAGCTACTTTGTCGCTGACCTGGCGCTCGTACTTTTCGAGTTGCACGTCCGAGAAATCCTGCGATGAGCGTATGTCCATCAGGTCCTGGCGCATTTTTTCGGCGATAAAGATGTCACCGAGATGGTTGGCCAGGTCGCGGGCTTCCACCGGGTGGGGGGAGAGGACCATGATCCGGATTTGATCACCGGATGCCCACCCCAGCTCGACCGATTCCTTGAGCATATCCTGCAGCACCATCAGGCGGGCGCGCTCCATGGTCAGGCTTCCCTGCATCTGGACATAGGTGGCCGCACGCTCGTCGATATACGCCTGACGGGGCATTTTCATGCGCTCCGCGAGCAGCTCCGCGTAGTGGCTGGAGGTAAGTTCGTTGTAGATGCTGTTGAGGACATTGGAGCGGTCCCGGCTCTGCATCGCGGTATAGCTGGCCGGTTCGCTGAGCATACGTTGCAGGTCGGCAATAAGCTGGACCTGGGGATCGATGGCTATAATGGTTGAGCAACCGTATTTAGGCGTCAGAAGATAGGAACTGGCAAAAGTGAGCGCGGCCACCAAAGGGGCCGGAATGATCACCAGCCACTTGCGGCGCCAGACCATGGCCAAGATTTCGCGAATGTCGATCACGCCGACTGTCTTGGTTGCTGCCATCAAGGTTCCTTTGGGCCGGTAGTCCTACTTTTGTAACGTCGGCAGGAGCAAAGGTTTCCTGCATTTCAACGGCACTGCGCCGCATATCGAGTGCCCACGCAAAAGTGGACTGCCCAACTGAAGATAGGTGGTCCAGGTCGGCGCGGACAAGGTTTTTGAAAGCGCAGCGCCGGTGCGGAGGTCGTAGGCAGCAGACCTCCCGAGGCTGCCCCATGGATTTGAAGACTGATCGGCAGGACTCCGCGCCTGCCGCCGGCGTTGTGGGCGGCAGACCTCCGGTCTGCCCCTTGTACGGCAGGAGTAATCGATGGTTAGTCGCGTTCGTGAGAGTTTCGGCTCTTACCGGCGCGAGTGGACATAGATGCCCGACTGGATCGGGCATGACGGGCTATACGCCTGCGATACACAATCTACCCGTGCCTAACCAGCATACCTCAACCCCACCCGCGAGCGGGTGGGCCGCCGGATTGGCTGCACGCGCGAAGGCCGTCCTCAATCCCTGATATCACCATGATGGATGGGAACATACCAGTTTGAGGTTGTGTTTGCAGACTAACCGCCTATTTTTCGGGCCGTTGACGGAACTCGAACCGAAACTAAAGACGCTGAAGGGAACTGTTCTTGAAGTTCACAAAAGACAGCCTTAAAATCGACGCGGCCCGGGCAGCCGAGCAGATGGAAGCCGAGCTGCGGCGCCAGGTCGGCCGCGTGCTGAAAAAGTCGGGGGCCGTGATCGGCGTCTCGGGCGGAATCGATTCTTCGGTCTGCGCGGCACTCTGCGCGCGGGCTCTCGGCCCAAAGCGGGTGGTGGGCATCATGATGCCCGAAACCGACTCGTCCCCCCAAAGCGAACGGCTCGCCTGCCAGTTGGGCGAGAAATTCGGATTCGAGACAATCAAAGAAGACATAAGCGGCGGTCTCGCCGGCTTGGGGTGCTATAGCCGCCGCGACGAGGCCATTCGGAGGGTGTTCCCAGAGTATACCGACGGCTGGAAGAACAAGATTGTCATCCCGACGAACATCCTTGAAAAAGACACCTATAACTACTTCAACCTGACCGTTGAGAATCCCAGGGGCGAGGTAATGACCAAACGGATGCCGCTTGAAGCGTACTTGCAGGTGGTGGCGGCATCGAATCTCAAGCAGCGCCTTCGCATGACCACGCTTTACTATCATGCGGAGAAGCGGAACTATGCGGTAGTCGGCACGGGCAATAAAGACGAGCACATGCAGGGGTTTTTCGTGAAATACGGCGACGGCGGCGCCGATCTCAAGCCAATCGCGCACCTGTACAAGATACAGGTGTACCAGATTGCCGAGGCGATTGGCATACCTGAGGAGATAATCAAGCGGACCCCGACCACCGATACATACAGTTTCGAGGTCACCCAGGAGGAGTTCTTCTTCGGGCTGGATTTCTACACCATGGACATGCTCTGGTATGCTCTCGAAAACGATGTTCCCCCCGATGAAGCCGCCGCTGTGTTGGGGCTGACAGTAGCGCAGGTCGAGCATGGCTACGCCAATATCAAGCGAAAAGTGGTTGCGACCGAATATCTGAGAATGGCCCCGCTGGAAATGACGACCGCGGGCTAAGGGGGGCAACCGGGCAAGACACGGAAACGACAATGGCAACGATTGATATCGATACGACCAGACAAGAACTAAAGGCGTTTATCCTCGAGACCTTTCTCTTCGGCGACGATTCCGACGGGTTCGGCAACTCCGACTCGTTCATGGAGAGGGGCATCATAGACTCTACCGGCGTGCTGGAGCTGGTCTCGCATTTGGAGCAGACCTACGGCATCTCGGTCGAAGACGAGGAGATGATCCCGGCCAATCTCGATTCGATCGACAACCTGGCCGCTTTTGTGCAGCGAAAGGCCGGGTAGCTGTAGCCCGCGGCCACACCTCTGTGACGGCATGAAAGTATCCGATTTTCTCGTAAAGACCGCCGCCGCTTTCGAAGAGAAGACGGCGGCGATTCATCTTGAGCGACACATCACCTACGGTGAGCTATACCGATCCTCGGCGGCCCTGGCCGAGCGCTTGAAGCGGTACGACCTCCCCGACGGCAGCTGCGCCGCAATTCTATTTGAGAATTCGATTGAATATCTGATCTGTTTTTTCGGATCGCTGATGGCCGGACTGGTGGCGGTGCCGCTGGATACCTCGCTCGCGCCGGAAAACATCAACTTCATGCTCGCCGACTCGGGCGCGAAGGTGTTCATGGTGCAGGGGAAATACCGCCGACAATTGCAGCAGATTCTCGGGACAAACCTCGCGCTCGATCTAATCATCTCGGACAAACCGCTCGTCCCTGAACTGCCGGCCCCGCTGATCCGGATTGAAGACATTCTGGAGGACACCGCACCCATCGCCAGCCTCAGCAGGGCGGCGGCAGCCGTTGTCGATGCCGCGCAAGCACCCCATGAACTGGCGGCGATATTTTATACGTCCGGTTCGACCGGCGAACCGAAAGGGGTGATGCTCTCGCATCGCAATCTCGTATCAAACACACTGGCGACAGTTGAGTATCTTCGGCTGACCAGAGACGATTCCGTGCTCGTGATTCTGCCGTTCTATTACATCTACGGCAATTCGTTGTTGCTGACCCACGTTGCTTGCGGCGGACACATCGTGATCGACAACCGCTTCATGTACCCGGAAGTCGTTCTCGACTCGCTCGAAGAGTCGAAAGCAACCGGCTTTGCCGGGGTGCCGTCGACATTTATGATCGCGCTGAACAAGTCGAGCATCGCCAAGCGCAAATTCGCCGATCTCAGGTACATCACGCAGGCGGGCGGTGCCATGGCCCCGGAGATTACGCGCCGCCTGATGGAAGCCTGCCCGCGCCAGGAGATCTGGATCATGTACGGGCAAACTGAAGCGTCGCCGCGAGTAACATATCTCCCGCCGAAGCGGCTTGAGGAGAAACTGGGTTCTATCGGTATACCGGTTCCGGGTGTCGAGGTGAGGATTATCGATGAAAACGGCGCCGAGGTCTCCACAGGCGAAACGGGTGAAATCGCGGTCGGCGGGCCGAATGTCATGTTAGGTTACTGGAATCAACCCGAAGCCACCGCCGAGGTGCTTCGCGACGGCTGGCTGATCACCGGCGACCTGGCGCGGCGCGATCAGGACGGCTTCATATATATAGTCGGGAGAAAACGGGAGATCATCAAAGCGGCGGGTCACCGGGTGAGCGCCAAGGAGATCGAGGAGAGAATACTCGAGAGCGGACTGGTCGCGGAGGCAGCGGTGTTCGGCGTTCCCGATGATGTTCTGGGGGAGGCAATCCGCGCTGTCGTGGTGCTGAGGCCGGGTGTTCACGCCGATGAGAAGCAAATTCAGGGCTGGTGCCAGAAAGGGCTGGCGCCGTTTAAGGTGCCGCGTGTGGTTTCATTTGTAGATAGTCTGCCGAAATACCAGTCAGGCAAAGTAAACAAGCTCGCTTTGAAAGAGCAGGCGCTGAAGATATAGCTGTCCACTCCAAGCCGATAAGATAGTCGCCATGTGCGGAATTGCCGGATACTTTCAAATGTCGGAACCGTCGCCGCCGGAGCATGAACTGCTCGGCCGCATGGTGAACGCGATACGATACCGCGGGCCGGATGAGTTCGGCGCTTATTTCGACGAACGCTGTGCGCTTGGACAGGCGCGCCTGTCGATTATCGACTTGGCCGGCGGCTCGCAACCGCTGTGCAACGAAGATGGCACCGCGTGGGTGACCTTCAACGGCGAAATTTTCAATTATATCGAGCTGCGACAAGAACTCGAAAAGCAGGGCCATCGCTTTCGTACTAATTGCGATACCGAGGTAATCGTCCATGCCTTTGAGCAGTACGGGCGCAACTGTGTCGATCATTTCAACGGCCAGTTTGCCTTCGCGCTGTATGATCGCAGCAAGCGTTCGCTGTTTGTAGCCCGCGACCGGCTGGGTATCAGGCCGATTTTCTATGCCGTGCACGACGGACGATTTTACTTTGCGTCAGAGATAAAGGCGATCTTCTGCGACCCCCGCGTGCCTCGTCGGCTCGACCTGAAAGGTCTCGACGAGACCTTCACTTGGTGGACCTCCGCGCCGCCGCGTACGCTGTTCGAGGGAATCAACGAACTGGAGGCGGGGAGCTTTGTGGAGATCACCGACGGCCGATTGAAAACAAGTCGGTACTGGGACATGAGCTTTCCGGAGAGGTTCGACTATGACCGCCCGGTGCAATCTTATGCCGAGGAGCTGCGTGCGCTGCTGATCGATTCGGTGCGGCTGCAGCTTCGCGCCGACGTGCCGGTGGGGGCGTACTTGTCCGGCGGGCTGGATTCATCGGTGACAACAGCGCTCATCAGACACTTCACGCAATCGCGCCTGGAGACGTTTTCGGTTACGTTCGAGGACAAGGCTTTTGACGAGTCGAACTATCAGCAGCAGATGGCCCGTCATCTCGGCACGAGTCATCACACGGTGAACTGCACATATCGATCAATTGCGGAGTCATTCCCGAAAGTCATCTGGCACACCGAGCGCCCGATTCTGCGCACCGCGCCCACGCCGCTGCTCGAACTTTCGCGCCTGGTCAGAGAGAACAACTTCAAGGTGGTGCTGACCGGCGAAGGTTCCGACGAGCTTCTGGGCGGTTACGACATCTTCAAGGAAACGCTTATTCGCGCCTTCTGGGCGAAAAATCCCGACTCGCAATGGCGGCCGGCGGTGCTGAGAAAACTGTACCCGACTCTGCCGGTATCCGGCGCGAGAGCGAAGCATTATCTCGAGCAGTTTTACAAATCCGGCCTGGACAAGACGTGTGAGTACTACTTCTCGCACATTCCGCGCATAAACACCACCACGCGCCTCAAGGAGTTTCTCACTGCCGATATTCGTAACGCCATCGACAGCCATGATTCTCTTGGTGCGTTCGGGCGTGACTTGCCCAAGTTGTTCGCGAAGTGGCATCACCTGGCCCGGGCGCAGTATCTCGAAAGCAAGTCACTGCTGTCGTGCTATCTCTTGTCGTCGCAGGGGGACCGGGTATCGGCGGCTAACTCAGTCGAGGGGCGGTTTCCGTTTCTGGATCACCGGGTCGCGGAGTTCGCGGCGACTATACCGCCGGGATACAAGATATTCGGCCTTAATGAGAAGTATGTATTGAAGAAGGCGATGCGCCCGGAACTGCCGCCGGAGATTGTCAAGCGGGTCAAGCAGCCGTACATGGCGCCCGACTCGAACTGTTTCGTGCAGAGTGATTCACCCGGCTATGTCGCCGACTTACTTTCCGAGGACGCGATCGCCCAAAGCGGCCTGTTCAATTCTCGCGCGGTGTCGCTGCTCTACAAGAAGTGCCTTAAGGGAGCGGACGAGCACTTGTCGTTCAAGGACAACATGGCGTTTGTGGGGATACTCTCGACACAACTGCTCGTGAAACAATTCCTGAACGAGTTTTCGATTCCGTCGCCGACCCCGCGGGCCGATTTCAAAGTCTGGCACGAGGATTCAGAGGGGTGATGGTGCCCCAGCGCTTGCGCTGGGTTTAGACCCGGTAGGGCAGAACCCATGGGCCGCGCGCGACAGCGAGCCACCGGCGATTCTGCCATCCTCCTGCATCACTCGGAAACTTGGCAGGTGGCCCACCTTACAGGTGGGTTTCTGCCAATGTACCTGAATGTTCAAGCGAGGAAAGAAACCCACCCAAAGGGTGGGCCACCAGCCCAGACAACCAGCCAACCTACTTCGCCGTTGAGCGGCCCGTGCACAGATAGTTAAACCCCAGGGCGCGCACGTGCACGGGGTCGTAGATGTTGCGCGTGTCAAAGAGATTAGGCGTGCGGACCAGCTCTTTCACCCGTCCCAGATCAAGATCACGAAACTCGTTCCACTCCGTCACGATCATCACCAGGTCGCTCCCTTCGCAGGCCGAGTACGGGTTGTCGGCATACCGGATGTCCGGCAGGGCTCGTTTCGCCTCGGCCATGGCCGCCGGATCATACGCGTTCACCCGGGCGCCTTCGCTCAGCAGGACGCCTGCAATGTGGAGGGCGGGCGATTCGCGGATGTCATCAGTATCCGGCTTGAAAGACAGACCCCAGACCGTAACCGTGCGTCCATTGAAACCGCCGAGCGCGCTGCGGGCCTTATCGAGAATGACATCCCGCTGGCGTGCGTTGACGGCAATCACGGCGTCGACAATCTTGAAATCGTAATCGTTCTCTTGCGCGAGATGCGCCAGCGCCTTGACATCTTTAGGAAAGCATGACCCGCCGAATCCTGGGCCGGGATGCAGGAACTTGGGCCCGATCCGCTTGTCCATGCCCAGCGCTACCGACACGTCGTATACGTCAGCTCCCACTCGATCACAGAGATTGGCTATCTCATTCATGTATGAAATGCGAAGCGCAAGCATGGTGTTGGCGGCGTACTTGATTAGTTCGGCGGTTTCATTCGAAGTAGACACGATCGGCTTCTTGAGTAGATAAAGCGGGCGGTACAGGTCGCGCATAATCGCCAGGGCTCTTTCAGAATCGCTGCCGAGAATGATCCGGTCAGGCCGGAGAAAATCGTTGATCGCGGCCCCCTCGCGCAGGAACTCCGGGTTGGAGACGACATCGAAATCCACCGGCGAGCTCTGAGCCTCCCTCACGATCTGCCGGATCTTGCGGGCCGTGCCTACCGGTACGGTCGATTTGATCGCGATTACTTTGTACTCGGTCATGCAGGTGCCGATCTGGCGGGCGGCCTCGAAAATGGCGCGCATATCAGGGCGGCCGTGGTCGCCCTCGGGGGTACCCACCGCCAGGAAGATCACCAGCGAGCGGTCGACCGCCTCGGCCAGGTCGGAGGAGAAACGAAGGCGCTCCAGTTTGACATTGCGACCGATCAAATCCGACAGGCCGATTTCGTATATCGGCACCTCGCCCCGGTTGAGGCGGTCGATCTTGTCCCGGTCGATATCGACACAAGTGACATTCATGCCGAAATCGGCCAGGCACGTCCCCGCCACCAGGCCGACATAGCCGGTGCCCACCATGCATATGTTCATTTTGATCCCCGCCTGTTCAAATACCACTCCGCGAATCTGGCCAGGCCGGTATCGATTGAGACTCTCGGCTGGAAGCCCAACAGACGCCGGGCCTTGGTGATATCCGCATAGGTCTGCTCGACATCGCCCGGCTGGCTCGGCATCAGACGAGTCTTTGCTTTCTTGCCGAGGAGCTTCTCCAGTTTGGTGATCAGATCGAGCAGCCCAACGGTATCCGACCGCCCCAGGTTGATTATCTCGTATTCGAGGTCAGCGTCGCACGCCGCCATAACGCCGTCGATGATGTCATCAATATAAGTATAGTCGCGCCGGGAGTGGCCCTCGGCATAAACGTCGATCTCCTGGCCGCGCGTAATCCTGTCGGTGAACTTGCAAATCGCCATTTCGGGGCGCTGCCTCGGCCCGTAGACAGTGAAAAAGCGGAGGCAGGCGGTATTGATGCCGTAGAGATGATGATACGTGTGCGCCATCAGCTCGCCGGCCTTCTTGGTGGCGGCGTACGGCGAAATCGGGTGATCGACAGGGTCTGACTCTGCGAACGGCACTTTTGTGTTATTGCCGTATACGGACGAGGACGACGCGAATACCAGTTTCGGCACGCCGTATTGGCGTATCGCTTCGAGCACGTTCATAGTTCCGATCAGGTTTACCTCGTGATACAGCGCCGGGTTTTCGACCGACGGCCTCACTCCGGCCATGGCGGCCAGGTGAATAACAAGGTGGAAGCCGCCCTTCGCAAACGTTTGATTGACAGTTCCCGGAACGCGGATATCTCCCTCGACCAGCGTGTAGCCTTGGAAATCCAAGTGGCTCGCGATATTGGCGCGCTTGATGCGAGGATCGTAGAAGTCGTTGAAATTGTCCAGGACCGTCACCCGCGCTCCTCGGGCGAGCAGGCGATCCACCAGATGCGACCCGATAAACCCGGTTCCGCCAGTGACAAGGATTGATTCAAGCGGGTTATTGCGTGATGATTTCATGTCGCGAACCAATTTGCCTTGCCCCTTTGCTGAGGACAAGCGCTACTTTCTCAAGCAGATCCGGAATTGACGCCGAGCCGAACATCGATGGGTGGGGCTAATTTCAGATGTCACAACAGGTTAAGGCGACAGACTTGAAAGGCGAGTCAAAACGACGGCGGGAACAACCAGGTGGGGTTTGGAGTTATCGATTTGACTGTGTCTCCGGTAAAGGGTATATTAGACCGATACCTGGATCACAAGCGTACTTCTTGCCCGGTTGACATGACCGCCCTGATCGTGGCAGCCTATGGCAGGTTTTGCGTTGTTTGAACCCTGAGCAGCGGAATATCGCCCGATGAGGATTCTTGGAATTTCGGCCTTCTATCATGATTCAGCGGCTGCGCTGATTGTCGACGGCAAAATAGTAGCCGCCGCGCAGGAGGAGCGCTTCACCCGCAAGAAGCATGATTTCGGCTTTCCGAAAAACGCCATCGCCTATTGCCTCAAGGAAGGGAATATCAAGGCTCAGGACCTCGATTATGTCGCCTTCTACGACAAGCCGTTCATCAAGTTCGAACGCCTTCTGGAGACCTATCTCTCCTACGCCCCGCTCGGGTTGAAATCATTCCTCATGGCGATGCCGATGTGGCTCAAACACAAGCTCTGGATGGGTGATTACATTCGCAAGGAGATTGGCTTCGAGGGGGAGCTGATCTTCCCGGAGCATCACCAGTCCCACGCCGCGTCGGCGTTTTACCCGTCGCCTTTTGCCCAGGCGGCGTTTATCACCATGGACGGTGTCGGCGAGTGGGCGACGTCGTCGTGGGGTACCGGCGAAGGGAACTCGATCAAGCTGCACCAGGAGATTCACTTTCCGCACAGCCTGGGGCTGCTCTATTCCGCACTGACTTACTACACCGGGTTCAAGGTCAACTCAGGCGAGTACAAATTGATGGGCCTGGCGCCGTACGGCGAGCCGAAATACAAAGACGTGATGATGCGGGAGCTGATTGACCTAAAGGACGACGGTTCCTTCCGCCTCAACATGAAGTATTTCAATTACTGCGCGGGGCTGACAATGACCTCGCGCGCCTTTCACGAGCTTTTTGGCCGGGAGCCGCGCCAGCCGGAGACGATGCCATCGCAAATGGACATGGACCTGGCCCGCTCGGTGCAGGATGTCACCGAGGAAGCGATGCTCCGCATGGCTCGCCACGTGAGAAAGCAAACCGGCATGAAGAATCTCTGCCTGGCGGGTGGCGTGGCGCTCAACTGTGTCGGCAACGGGAAGATTCTTCGGGCAAACGTCTTCGATGACCTCTGGATTCAGCCCGCCGCGGGCGATGCCGGCGGGGCGCTTGGCGCGGCGCTTTTTGTCTGGTACCAGTTGCTCGGCAATGAGCGCAACGGCAGTCTGCGCGACCGCCAGCGGGGATCGTATCTCGGCCCGGCGTTCTCCACAGAGGAAATCGAAAGCTGGCTCAAGAGCGCCGGTTATCCGTACACCAAGCTGCCCAAATCAGAAGTCCCCCACCGGGTAGCCGAGTACATCGAAAATCACAAGGTCGTGGGCTGGTTTAACGGGCGCATGGAGTTCGGGCCTCGCGCGCTGGGCGGCAGGAGCATTATCGGCGACGCCCGCAGTCCCAAGATGCAGTCTGTGATGAACCTCAAGATCAAGTATCGGGAGTCGTTCCGGCCGTTTGCGCCGTCGTGCCTGGCCGAAGATGTCGACAAGTACTTCGAGCTGGACCGCGAAAGCCCTTACATGCTGCTCGTTGCGCCGGTCACCGAAGAACGCCGCCGCGCCATGACCCCGGAGGAGGAAAGGCTGTTCGGGATCGACAAGCTCAACGTGGTGCGCTCCGACATCCCGGCGATTACGCATGTCGACTACTCGGCGCGCGTGCAGACGGTTCACCCCGACGATCACCCTGATTATCATGCTATGATCGGCGCGTTCAAGCAGCGCACCGGATACGGGATTGTCATCAACACCAGTTTCAATGTCCGTGGCGAGCCCATTGTGTGCACCCCGCAGGATGCTTATCTCTGCTTTATGCGGACAGAGATGGACGTGCTGGTGCTCGAGAATCTGATCCTGGAAAAAGAAAAACAGCCCAAGCTGGGCGACGATGTAGATTGGCGTAAGCAGTATGAACTGGACTAAGCTTATCCCACGGGACTTCCTCCAGGCGGATACCAAGACCCTGCGGCGTTTCGGCCTGGTTATGGCCGTGCCGCTGCTCATAATCGCGGCCATCCTTTACTGGAAAGGTTACGCCAGTACCCCCTGGTGGGCGGGTGTCGCCGGACTGTTTGGGCTGTTGGGTCTGGCGCTTCCGATCGTGCTCAAACCGGTCTACATCGTGTGGATGACGTTCGCCTACTATCTCAGCTTTGTCATGACTTTCGTCATCCTGACTTTGTTTTTCTTTCTGGTGATGACCCCCGCGGGACTGATCATGAGACTGTTCGGCAAGGATCCGATGGATCGTCGGTTCCCGGGCGTCAGAGACTCTTACTGGGTAAGCTCTCAGACCTACGAAAACACGATCGAAAGATATTCAAAGCCCTACTGATAAGGTAACGCTATGGCGGCAGGTTCAAGCTTCAAACTCGTTTGGGGATTTCTCAGGGCCAGGAAGAAGTGGTGGCTGACACCGTTCGTGGTGGTGCTGCTGCTGTTTGGACTTCTGATGGTATTCGCGCAGTCATCGGTGCTGGCGCCGTTCATCTACGCTATTTTCTAAGCGAAGCCGGCCGATGATAAAAACCATCCGGCGTGCACCTGCCCGTTTTGCAGACGGCCGCAAAGAGCGGGCGGGGTCGGGTACACTCATACATTTGGGGTTATCTTGAAGAAGCGAGTTCCTCTCTGGCGGTTGCTCCCCGGCATAGGCGCAATCGTCATTGGCGTACTGTTCAATCCGTGGACGGCGCGGCTGACCAGTTCCGACGGTCAGCTCGAGACCGGCACCAGCCTGATGATTCTTGGTTTCGACGTGTTCATGATCTTCGTGGGTCTGCTCTGCCTGTTCGCCACCCGCGCGCTGATCACGGGACTGCTGGTTTCGTTGGTAGCCGGGGTTATCTCGATAGTCGTAATTGACCTGCTCGCCCGGCCGCTCCTTCGCAGCCAGCTCTATTATCGCCCGGAGGACATTTACAAACATCGCCTGCCGGAATTACCTGCTTTGAGCATTTTTGACCTCAACGTCAATTACAGCGGCCGTACCTGGGGAGATCTCTCGGCGATGACTACCCAGGACAGCCTTCGGGACATGCGCGATGTAGACTTCCGTACCGATTCGTACGGTTTCAGGAATGACGCTTCTGATATCGACACGACCCGGCCGCTTGACCTGATCATACTCGGCGATTCTTTTGGCGCCGGCGCCGGGACCACGCAGGAAGATGTATGGGGCGTCGTTTTTCACAGGCGCTACGGTCTCAATACCTACAATCTCTCGATGCCCGGCTTCGGCCCGTGGAATCAGCTGCTGTCTTTGAAGCGGGAGTTGTCGCGCCTGAGAGTTGGACCGAATACGGTCGTTCTCTGGGCGATCTTCGGCGGCAATGATATCGACGAGCCCTGCTTTGCGAATTTGAATCCGGCTCCGGCCGGCTTCTGGCAGCGGCTGGCAGTGCGGACGCGCACGTTTTACCGGCGCTCGCCGATTAAGATCATCACCGATCGGGCCCTCATGGGACTGAACTCGCAGATTCCCAGAGACACGGCAATCGTGTCGACTCTCCCCGACGGCCGCAGTTTCCTATTCTACTCGCAATACCTGAGGCACGAACTTCGCACTCTGGATGATCTCCACCGCCACCCGAACCTGCCCAGCCTGCGCCTGGTCTTCGCCGAAATGGCCCGCGTGGCAAGCGATGCAGGTCTCACGGTGGTGGTGGCTCACCTCCCCACGGCGTACGCGATCTACGGCTGGGCGCTCGACCAGATCGAGCCTTGGACCAACGAACGACTCCGTTCGCCGGCATCTCTGATTTTCGAAGAATTGTCTCGCGAAAACGGCTTCGACTTTATCGACCTTCAGCCGCAGCTACTCGAGGAAGCGCAGACTCTCTACACTCAGTCGCGCGAGCTGCTCTGGTGGCGGGACGACACGCACTGGAACAATCACGGTCACGCCGCGGCGGCAAAGATCGTGGGCGAATGGCTGCAGTCCCCAAGGGATCTTGTCAGGCCCGTGAGTTATAATTCCGGCGGAAGCGATTGAGGGGATGCGCGCCCATGCGGCGCGCAATGGTCGGGTTTTTTACTTGAGGTATACGAGCTTACGGATATCGGACGTATTTTCGGCGGCCAGTCGGCAAAAGTAGATGCCGGAAGCCACCGGACTTCCCCGACTGTCGGTGCCGTCCCACCATAACTGGTACAGTCCGTTCGACCTAAGAGCGTTCAGAAGCCGCGCCACCTCCTGCCCGAGGACATTATACACGGTAATCTCGACCCGACCTAATTCGGCCACCTCGTATTCGATCCGCGCCTGCGAGTTGAACGGATTCGGCCAGATACCGGTCAGGCTGGTTCGCTGGGGGAGAACAGCGTTGTCATCGGGGTTGTTTACTCCGGTCACGAGAACCAGCGCGAGGTTTGACATCGCCGACGGGTTCCCGGCTTCATCCCAGGACTTGATTCCAAAGTATACTGTACCCAAAGGCAGATTCGACACGGCGAACGACTCCGGCTGGCCCGATGAGGCCGGATCGGGCGCGTTGCCCACCGGAATCGCCGACGCCCAGTTTGATTCACTCAGCGGCGCGAACGCATAGCGGATATCGTAGCTGTCCGAGGTCCCCGACCCACCGTCGTCACCGGGAGCGCTCCAGCCAAGTGTCACCTGGCCGCTGCCGGGGCCGGAGGTCGCGCCGAGGTCGAGAATCGGGCCGGGTGGAATCGTATCGGTAACCTGGCCGGTAACTGCAATCTTGGAGAAGTAGATGCTGTAAGGCCCGCTGCCTGCGGAGTAAAAGACCGGGATATAATCAGCCGATGCCGGCACATGGAAAGCTGTGTTCGGGTCGCGCGACGTGCTCTGAGTCGATACCTGATACTCTGCTCCCCAGGTGCGCGTGACCTGTGACCAGCGGCGATAATAGACGCGCATGGAGGCGGCGTCGGCGGAACCCTTGCGGCAATAGAAGACATACAGGTCGCTGCCGTGTACGGTGGAAATGGGCAGCCAGTCGATACTGCCGTTGTTCGCTTCGTTCATGATAATCGACGTATTCCAGGCGCCGGAACCGCTGGCATAGTTCTTCCAAACATGGCGCAGGCCGGAACCATCGCCGAAGATCAGATGAAACACGGTATCGCTTATCTGGTTATGCGTGAACGACCTGTCATAACCCACGTAAGCGGCATAGACCGAATGGTCGGGGCGCTCCTGGAAGCTGGAACCGTTCCAGAGATAGTACTCGTAGCCGCGGGCATCGTTGAGATGCAGCACCACCAGGGCCGGGTTGCCATTAACATAAGGCATCGACCCGATTCTGATGTCAGGCGCGCTCGTCGAAAAGGCCACGCTGGACGTCCAGTTCGCTCCGCCGTTGTCGGAATACTGGTAGCGCACGTTTTCCGACGGGGTGCCGCCCTGACGGGTGAAGACCCAGATGCGGCCGTTGGGCTGTACCATCACGTTGGAGCGATGGGCGCTGCTGGTGCCGCTCAATGTCACCAGCGGGCCGGCATCGCTGATTGACTCCGCAGGTGAAGCAAAGCGGCGAAACCCGACTCCGGGGAAGGTGAAGTACAGGTCATCGTTGCGACCGAATAGCGACAGGTGAAAATCCATGTAAGCGTCGATGGTAATGGTGTTGCTTGACCAGGTAGTGCCGGCATCGGTGGTAAACGCCATATTATTGGAGCCGGCGCCGGTGTTAGCGAAACTGAGCCAGAATTTGTCCGGATCGGTCGGCGACATGTACCCCTTCCAGCGGGGTATGCCGAGAGTCGGTCCGCTGACACCGGAGCTGGCCACCAGCACGGGAGTAGAGGGCGCCTGGGCGAGGACGGCCCCGGCAACCAAAAGGGACAGGATCGCAATAAGACCCGCCTTGCCGAACGGGGTTCTCAACGGCGCCCTTGGTTGATCTGCCGTTTCTCCAGACGTGTTTTGGGTGGTGATGTTAGAGGTTTCGCTGTTCATATGCTCGCTCATCCACGTTTTCCCCGATGGCCACCGAGACCGGCGTCTTTGACTGCCTTCGCCGCCTCTCACGGCTATCCCTTTATTAATCGACAGTAGCAGAGGACGGGATTAACGGGAGTCCCGTGTCTGTCTCGCCTTTTGGTACTCCTGCGCCGCTAACCGGCGACTATTGAAACCGCTCTTCTCAAGCTCAAATTCCCGGTGATGATACCTCCTGCTTTGTCGCGTCTGATGGTACGTAGCGCGGTGTAAAAATGACGCGCCTTATTATCTCTGAACGATAATCTTGCCGCCGAGATCGCCCGGTTCAACCGACCAGACATAAACTCCGGAGGCCACCAGGTGTCCTGATAAGTTGGTGCCGTCCCAGGTAATTTTCCCGCCGCCGACATCCTGCCAGTACCGCACCAGTTCACCGGACACGGTCATAATGACCAGATTGGATTTGGCGGCAAGGCTCGAAAACGTGAGTAACTGACCGTCGCCCGGTCGAAACGGGTTGGGAAATGCAAAGGTCCCGGCCGATGCGATCGCAAACGAAGTTGAAAACCAGTTTTCGCAGTTATTAAACCGCACCCGCCAGTAATATGCGGCGGCGGGCGACAGATCCAACGGCACGGTCCAGGACGTCGTCGCTCCCGCCTGCTGGTAGACCACGCCCGAGGCGGTTACATTTTGGAATGCCGCGTCGTTGCTAAGCTCAAAGAAGTATACATTCGGGTCGGCGCTAACATTTTGTATCTGGAGAGCCGGTCTTGAGTCGGTGACACTCTGGCCGTCGACCGGATAGACCATCTCTATGTCATCGCAGCCGGATGCAAAGGTGATGAACGGCAGCATAGTCTGAGTGGGCGTAAACGAGCCGGCCAGGGAGCCGTCGGTCGAAATCGCCCGGCAACGCCAGTAATAGACGGTATTATCCGCAAGGCCGCTTATGACCACGTCGGCTGACGTGTTATAGACCGAATCGACTACTGTAAATGGCGAGGGGAAGGTGTCGACTGAGTCGACCTGAAACTCAAGGTACGTTTCCTGGCAACCTCGAACCGGCGTGGCATACAGGGTCACGAGCCGGTTGGGCTGATCGACCACGATTGTGTCAGCGGTGGGAGCGCGGATATTGATCGGGGAATACTCGGTGGCTTCGTCGAGATCCGAGCCGAGATCCTCGTCGTCGTAGGCTTTGATAGCAAAGTAGTACGGCGTATTGTCCTGCAGCGTGGTTACCAGGAAAGACTCAGTCTGTCCCGATGGTTTCGGCACGGGCGGGTTGGACACAACGCCAGCCGATCCAAAGTTTCCTTCACTGATCGGGCTTAGCGAGTAGCGCAGGTCGTAGCGCGTCGCCTGGCCAACCGAGCCGTCGTCGCCGACCGCGGTCCAAGTCAGGATTGCACCCTGGCCAAGCGAATCGCACACCGCACCGAGGTCGTTAATCCGGCCCGGCGGAATCGTGTCAGCCGACGCTCCGCCGCCGGGAGTGTTCGCCAGGGTGATTACTGCGCTCTTGGTGTTCGCGCCGACTGAGTAAGAAATCGTGGTTGAATCGCTCAGTCTCTTAGCCTTAATCGAAAACAGGTTGTAACCCGTGGAGTCAGGCCCGCGCGATGCGTTGGCCTGGTACCAATAACGAACCGGCTGGTTAACGATTCCGTTGCTTGGAGTTGTCAGATTGCCGACCTGAGTGCCGTACGCGTTTCTAATCGTGACTTGGGCGCCCTCGACCGGCTGAGAGTTATTGCCCATAACCGTGACGCGGAGGGTCGCTTCGATACCGATGTCCATCGGGTCAGGCTCACCCTCGTTGACGAATATGTCGGTGGCGCTGGCGCCCCCGGTGAAGATGCCGTCGCGGTCGATATTCCCATAGCTTGCCTCGCTCCCGCCGCCCGAGCCATAGAGCTGGAAGACATAGCCGTTGTCGCCCGAAAGGTAATTATAGGTGTTATTGCGAAAGACACTGGCGCCGGCGTTTCCATTGTAGAAGCCCCAGCGGATGGCCACGTTATCGGTGTTAAACGTATTTGAGTCGATAGTCACGTTGGGCATGTTCATCTCGTAGGCATCGAAAATAACCCCCGCCCCGAAAGGCCCCGAGGTGCCATAGTTCGGATTCACACCGCCGATGAAATAACTGGTGAGAGTATTCCCCACGATTTTAAGGCCGTCGCCCATGGGGCTGCCGGTGAGACGCAGGCAGGCAATCGGACCGGCGTCATAAGAACTGCTCGGGTTGTTGGCATTGCCGATAACCGTGATTCGATTATTGCGGATGTGGATGTTGCTCCAGCCCTGTCTCACTATGATGCCGTTGAGCGTGCGTTCCTCTTCGTCCCAGCCCTGGTGCAACTCAAAATCGTTGTCGTGAATGTAGATGCTGCTGTCGGGATGCAGGCTGTAGCCGTCGATGCTCGATATGAAGATACCGCGCCCGCCGGCGTAGTTCGTGCCCGCCCGAAAGGTGTTATTGTAGCAGTTCACAATGGAGCGATCTACGCCGCCCGCGCTGGTACCGAAACGCATCGACAGGCAGTAGTTCTGCGCGGCGGTGGAGAAGGTGCCGACTGTGTAGGTGTTCAGACCGTCGGTAAAGAACGCATTGCCGTAGATAAGCGCCTTAAGGGTCGGTCCCTCGACATAGAGGTTACACCAGTTCGCGCTGAGGACCTGGTTGTTCGTCCATTTGATCGTGTAATTGAGGCCCGAAGTGTTCAGCGGTACCGTACCGACAAACACGTTCAGGGCCGACATCACCCATTGATCGCGGTAGGTAAACGACTGGCGAAAGCTCTCGAAAACGCAGCTATCGATTTCAACGTTGTACGCACCGCCGGCGTTGATGATAAACTGGCTGTCATGACCGCGGATCGTGAACTTCGTGCTGCGCACCCGGATGTCATGATGGCGGTTGCCGATACTCATGGCGGTCGCGTTCAGCCCGGCGTCGGGTGCCTCCATCGCCGGGGGCGGCGAGTGCAGGATGGTACCTCCGTGAATAGTGATATTGTACGAAGCAGTCAATCCGCTTACCGCGATGGCTGTAGTGCCCTGTGTTCCGGCCGTGCCCCAGACTATCGTGTCGCCGTCCAACCGCAGCGTTACATCGTGCACGCCGGCATCGAACGTAATCGCGCGTCCGGTCGCGGTCATCCTGCTGGAGGCGAGTTCGAGCGTGTAGCCGTTATCAGAGGTGGTGACAGTGTACGGAAGCGACGAAATCGTCCGCACCTGCGCGTCAGTGCCGGAGGCAAGAAGTACAGCCGCTCCAACCGCCGACAGAACTGTTTTCAGCAGCCAACGGCGATTTATTTCAAGAAAAAGACCCTGCATTCAACCTCCAAATGGGTATGGTAATGTCCGGCACTACGCCATTCAACAAGCAACTACGCTATGAGCTTAATGTTCCTGCAGGCCGGGCGATTTCGACGTTGTGAAGAGTACGCTCCGGCCACGTTCCCGTGATAGCAGGTTCCTCAGTGAGGTATCGGATGCCTAGCGAGAACCTTTGACTCTGTCCGTTTTACGGCGGCAGTGGCCAGTCTGCGCCGCCAGAATTTATACGACCATTCTACAAACGGCGTGCCTGTCGGTTCCGGAGGTTAACTTCCTGTAAGACCAATGGTTACGAGGCCGAAGACCTACCGAAGAGTCGAACCGCCTGTTCAAGTTTCTCCAGTTGTACGCCTTCCATACACAGGAGAGCAGCGTAACTTGACCGGATTCTGTGATGAAAGCTGAACCCGGTCCGCTCTTGCCCCTGCCAGGGGACTGTCGTATCGGCAGGCACTATTGCGAAACCTCATGGTTTGGAGCGTATTATGGCAAAGCGTACTTTCTTCCCAGACTGCATTTCGGATAGCGGTCCGATCGATTACAAGATATATATGCATTTTTCGGCGTTACAGCAAACTGTGACAACCCATGTGCGATATGATACCTAATGGCCAATCTTCAGTGCTGTGGAACGAGTTCCACGGGCGGGCCAATGCGTTCGGCAACCGTGTGGCAGTCGCCACGCCGGACAGCCGCGCGACTTTTTCCGAGATCTTTTCCGCCGCTGAGAACCTGGCCGGTCAGCTTTCGGGCTCCAGGGTGCGAGCCGGCGACGCCGTCGGCCTCTGTCTGCCCAACACGATAGATTTCGTGGTCGCCTATCTCGCCTTGTGCCGATTGCGCTGTGTGGTGTTACTGGTGTCGACCAAGTACCATGCGACAGAACTTCAAGCCATTACCGCCGGCACCCGACCGGACTTCTTTCTGACCGGCAATTTGCTGTCTGACTCACTCGTTGCCAGTGTAGCGCCGGTCAAACGAAAGCAGGTCTTCTCCGGGGCCACCCGCGAACCGCTGGTACTGATCGAGAGGGAAGATCGCGTCGGCGAAAAGGGCGCACACTGGTGGCGCAAGCCGATTGAATCGAAGGAGCAGGCTCCATCATTGATCAAGTTTACATCCGGTTCGACTGGCGAGCCAAAGGGAATTGTGCTGTCGGCCAGTAACCTGTTAGCGGAGACCCGAAACGTTGGGGAGGGTCTCGCTCTGACTCCGGACGACTGCATTCTCTCCGCGGTGCCCGCGTTTCACTCCTACGGGTTCGATCTTGGGGTGCTGGCATCGCTCCACTCAGGCGCAAGACTCGAACTGAGAGACACTTTTATTCCGCGAAAGACCATGGGCGAACTGGCCCGTCCGGAGATCTCGGTCTTTCTCGGTGTTCCGAGTATGTACCGGTTCTTTCTGGAAACCCGCATGGGCGAAATCCCCAATCTGTCCCACATTCGCTATCTGCTTTCCTGCACGGCCCCGCTCAGCCCAGAGACGATTAACGCCTTCCACCAGAAATTCGGAGCGGTTATCTGTCAGCACTACGGCTCATCGGAAAGCGGCGCTGCAACAACTCATGTTCCGTCGGAAGTTCTTAACCGCAAGGACTCTGTCGGACAGGCCATGCCCAACGTTAGAATTCGCATAGTGGATCCCGACGGCCACGCGACAGCAGCCGGTTCGGCGGGGGAGGTGGTGATCTCAGGCGCGGCGGTCGCGCTGGGGTATGCGATGGGTCAGCCCGGCGGCGGCAGCGGTCTCAAAAACGGCGAGTATTGGACTGGTGACGTCGGCTATCTTGATTCCGACGGATTTCTCTATGTCACGGGACGACTCGACCGCCTGATCAATGTCGGCGGGATGAAGGTATCGCCGGACGAAGTTGTCCGGGTGTTGGAGAGCTGTCCTGTCGTGCGCGAGGCGGCGGTGATCGGTGCGCGTGACCAGAGCGGCGAGGAGATAGTCTATGCCGCAGTCACACTGAAATCCGAAGCCGGAGAGAATGACATTCTCGCCTGGTGCCGCGGCCGCCTGGCCGATTACAAAATCCCGCGGCGTGTGGACATTCGTTCCGAGCTTCCGCGCGGCGCCACCGGCAAGGTGCGACTCCGCCCGGAGGATGTGACCATATGATCCAGGCACAGTTGGAACAGGAGGTGGCCGGTATCCTCCGTCGGGTGGCGTTCAGCGGCAGTGATCGCGAAATAAACAGCGAGGATCCACTGGGCGAATTCGGACTGGGACTGGACTCACTGGCCCTGACGACCTTTATCACCGCTCTCGAGAACCGATTCGAGATTGAGATACCCGAGTCGATCTGGGTCGAACGCGGGCAGATGAGTTTCAAAGATCTGGTGGAATTGATAGCGAAGTCTATCGGCGAAAGGGAGCTCTCAGCAGGCGCCAAAATCGCCCGGCCGGTCGCGGCCGAGGCACCAGCCCTGTCGGGGTCGCCATGGGACAAGTTGATCGAGACGGTTCGAGGCCGGGGAGTATTTCGGGGGATGACATGGGGAGCCAGGAAGTCGTTCGCGAGGCTGGCCGAGGCCATCTACAAAAGAGACCACTACTATATTCTCGCATTCGATCTGGTCCGCCAGCCTGTTCCCCAAATCAGAGTACCGGACGGCACCACTTTTCGAGCAGTTTCACCCGATGATCTTCAGGCGACTAACGGACTCTGGAGGCGAGCTGAGGAGCAAGAGAAACAGCAACTGTTTGTGGAACGACTCAGAAAAGGGTACACCGGATATGCGGCCTGGTTGGACGGCAACATTGTAGGGCTATGCTGGGTAACTGAAGTCGGCGACTTTGAGCCTGATACCGGGCTTCAAATCAAGCTCCGCGAAAACTCCTGCTATGGTCTCGATCTCAACGAGCGTCCGGATTATCACGGCCGGGGGATCGGCCTGGCTACGGTGGCCTTTTCGCTGCAAAAGGCGGCGGAATCGGGACGGGCGTTTCATTATTCGATTGTGCATGAAAAGAACGAGCGGATGTTAGCCGCTGCGATACAACTTGTGGGGTACAGAATGCTGGGCGAAATTGTGACCACGAGATGGTTGCTCCGCCCGCATTCTGTTTGCTATATACAGGACAAGACTTTTGCCGACGGGGTGCTGACCCTGTAGGGCAATTCACCGTCCGGATGTCGGTTCGCTGTCGGTTTACCTGGTTACTCGGGAAGGTGCCCTTTGCCTTGAACGTGTGGGTTGCGGCGGCAGGTTTGCTGTCTTTTGCCATGGAGCGATCACTTGGCGAACTGTATGTTGAATCGAACATGACCAGGTGGTAAAGCTCACCCGTGATCGTCCCGAATTAGCTAAGAGGCGGTGCCAGTGTCGACTTCACTTTGAGGTCTCAAGCACAGATCAATGACCAATAACAGCTTCAGTCCCGAACCGATCAGCGTGCCAGTCCCGGAGGCCTTGCAGGCAATTCGCGACGAGTGGGAGGCGATCTACAAGGAATCTGCGGTTCGCTCTCCGTTTCTCAGCTTCGAGTATCTCTGCCTCTGGTATCATTGCTTCGCATCCGAGGAAGCGATTCGCATCATTCGTATAGAAGACCAGGGTGAGACGGTTGGTTTTCTGCCGTTGGTGTCCACGAAGGCAGCAGGGCGGAGAGCACTATCGAGCATCACCAATCTGCATTGCCTGCACTGCTCTCCGCTGATCAGACAGGACCGTGAGGATCTGTTCGCTGCTAACCTGTATCCCACCCTCAGGGAAATGCGATCGTCCTTCGACATAATCCGCCTCGGACCGTACTTTTCGTTCAATCCGGAGGGAGCGCTTCTGTCCGAAGCGGCGCTGTCCCGATCCGGATTTGCCTTCGGACGCACCGAATTACCCGACTTCACGATTGACCTCGGGGTAGGGTTCGACGAATTCTACCATCGAACCATCTCGGCAAAACTCCGCAGTAATCTCAAGAGACTGAGAAAGCGTCTGGAGGATGTCGGGGCGGGAGCTTTCCTGCACTTCGAACGGGATGCTGCGGTCAGCAATTTTGGAGAGCTGCTGCATCTCGAAGACTCCGGCTGGAAAGGGCGAGCGGAGTCGTCAATAGCCCGACTCCCCGAAAACTACCAGAGATACTACCGGGGTCTTGTCCGGCTCCTGGCCGATCAGGGCTGCCTGCATCTGTTCTTCCTGGAGTTGGACGGGTACGCAATCGCGGGAGCCTTCGGCTACACCGAGGGGGACGTTTTCCACTGGTTCAAGATCGGCTACCACGAGGATTACCACGAACTGACCCCGTCGAACCTGCTCCTTCTCGATATCATCCGCTATCTTATGGAGCACCGCCGGGACCTTCGGAGGTTTCATCTGTTTCCGGGCGACGGCGGTTACAAGCATCGCTGGAGCAACGAGAACTCGACCTCAGTCGAAGCGATACTGTTCTCCAACACGTTTCGGGGGCAGGCCTCGCTTATGGCATACCGGGCCCGTAAACGCCTCAAGGGCGTATCCTGGATCAACAAACTGGTGCAACGTGTCCGACCCGGAGCATAGAGGATAGTCGTTTGGAGCAGCTCACAGTCTCGGTCATCATCCCTACCTATAATCGCGCCCACCTCATTGAGCGCGCGCTGAACTCAGTGTTCGGCCAGGTGCAGTCGGGCGACGAAATCATTGTCGTCGACGACGACTCTGTCGACAACACAAGGGCGGTGCTTGAGAGGTATCGAGACCGCATCAGGTACGTCAAGATCAGCAACGGCGGCGCCGGCAGGGCGCGGAACCGGGGCATCGCCGAGGCCAGAAGCGATCTGGTGGCGTTTCTGGATTCCGACGACGAGTGGATGCCCGGCAAGCTGGCATTGCAGCGGCAACTGATGGGGGCACGTCCGGACATTCTCTTCGCTTTCTCGGATATAGCCATCACCACGAAACGGGGCAGTATTATTCGGAATTTTCTGAGGTACTGGCACAACGATCCGCGATCCTGGGATGAGATCCTGGGTCCGGGCGTGGCCTATTCCCAAATCGCACCGCTCCTGGCTGGTATCGAGGATTTCAAAGTGCATTCCGGCGACCTATACGTGTCGCTGGCGCAGGCGATCTATGTCGTGACCAGCACGACGATCGTGCGGCGGGTAGAGGCGGGCGACGCCCTTGAATTCGGGGAAGACCTTCCCATGTACGAGGACTGGCTCTGCTTTGGGCGATTGGCGAAAAAAGGGAAGGCGGCCTATCTGGACATAGAAACAGCCTGGCAGCATGCTCACTCGGGACCGAGACTGACCGATGCTGACAGCCTGGTCATGGCGATCACACGGCTCAAGATTCTGGAACGACTCTGGGGACTGGACCCGGGCTATCTGGCGCAGCACGAGGCGGAGTACGATCGGGTGGTCAGCAATCAGTATCTGCTCAAGGCGCGCAGCCTGATCTCGCTGGGCCGCTGCGCGGAAGCTCGCGAGGCACTGGAGGATGTGAGCGATGCGCCGGCGTATGTGAGACTGCTGGCTCGTCTCCCCGGTTGGCTGGCGCGCCGGTTGCTGCAGATCAGACGGGGGCTCCGTGCGGTCCTGTGGAGAGTACTCGGCAAACACGAGCCGTTTTGACCCTGTTTGCTCGGGCCGCAACGACTCGTGCAAGTGATCAGTCCGTTATGTCTTTCCCGGTCAGGGAGTGGCGATAGAACGCGGATGTCTGCTCAATGAGCCTCTGGCCGGCGAATTCCTGCCTGGCCCAGGCGGCGGCGTTAGCCCCCATCGATTTTCTGAGGCCGTGGTCAGTCAGCAGTGCGTCCAAACCCTTTACCATACCGTCGAGATCGCCCGGAGGGATTAAGTAACCGGTGCGCCCGTCGCGGAGAGCCTCGCGGTTGCCGCCGACATCGAAAGCCAGCGCCGGTTTGCCGCACAACTGGTACTCGATCAGCGTGTTGGAAAGACCTTCGGCGTCCGAGGTAAGCACGCCGACATCGAACAGCTTCACATGATTGAAGATATTCTCGAGGGTGTGGAGGATGTGGAAGCGCCCCTCAAGGCCGCACTGGCGGGCCAGGTCATAGAACGGCTCGACATTGTCGCTCGCGCCGATCACCACGAAATGGCATTTCTTGTCGGCGACACGTCCGGCAACGCGAATGAAGTTGTCGATCCGTTTAACCACGCCGAGGTTGGCGACCACGCCCACAAGAGGGGAGTCGGCCGGGACACCGAGTTCAGTCTTGCTAAGCGGCGACGGGCTATCGTCCGGAAGGTCAAAGTAGCCGTTGCGCACGACTTTGATTCGTTCCGGGCGGAATCTTTCATGTCCGGCGACCGAGCGTTTAACCGCGTCGGAGTTGACCAGAAAATAATCGGCCATGCGATTGAACTGGCGTAAGACAAACAACTTCCCCGGCGTGTACCAGTGGCCGATGTCTCGTCGGCTGACAATGATGCTGCGGGTGCCGGCGAGCGTTCCGGCCAGCACGCCCATCAAGTTGGCATCCTGAAAGAACGTATGAACGATATCGAACCGGTGGCGGCGAAGGAAACGGGCCAGCCGAAACAGGGCCAGGGCGGCTTTCGGGCCGGCCAGGCGGGGGACATCAAGGCAGATATGCTCGCAGTTGGGGTTTACGTGCTCGGGCATGTTGAGCCACTTGATCGGCCGCAGTGTAACGAGAGTGGGGTCAAATTGCTCGCGGTCCAGGTGCAACACCAGCTGGCGCATCTGGCGCTCGGTGCCGCCGCCGGCGCTGAGATAGTCGATGATGTAGAGTATCTTAATCCTGGGCACGGCCACCGCCTTTGGATTCGCTGAGAGTGATCAGAGTCACGAGGCCGCGGTAAATTCCCCCCATCCGGCCGTCTTTTCTTGCCGCGTAAAGATACGCGTTCAAGGCCCCCTGGACACGCCGGTTACGGTACAGCCGATCCACCAGCCGCGAGTAACGAAACGCGTGAAAAGCCTTTGCCACCGCGAGCGCCAAGCGGGTGTTGTATACGATGAACTTCCGATTCTGGCGAACCACGTTCGAGAAGCGATCTTTGTATCCCTCGCCGCCGCGCGCAAAGTCCATCTGACGGATGCCGTGCTCCACGCAA
Organism: Candidatus Zixiibacteriota bacterium; assembly: GCA_040752815.1. Taxonomy (NCBI): domain Bacteria; kingdom Pseudomonadati; phylum Candidatus Zixiibacteriota; species Candidatus Zixiibacteriota bacterium. The sequence goes on along the minus strand of JBFMGC010000003.1, from coordinate 28,613 downwards.
TAATCGAACAAGTAGCGCAGGATTACCTGACCGGGTGACCGGGACCAGTAGGCGCCATTGAAACTGGTCGTGTACAGGTACAGGGTATCCCGGTACCGAAAAGCCAGGTACAACGCCAGGAATTTATCGTCCAGGGTGAGGCTGGAGAGCAACACCCAGTTTCGCGAATACATCCGATCGATGAACCTCCGGTAGAGGGCGCGCACCGAGTCGCTCGTGAACTGGCTGGGGAACGGAGTCTGGTCGCGGCGCTCGATATGCTGCGCAAACAGATCCTCGAGCCTCGCCAGCGCTTCGTCTTTCGTGTTGTAAATGTTGAAGGCAAACCGGCCCTGTGCCTCGTACCAGTTCACGTAGGTAGTGATGTTTCTCTTGTAGTACTTCTTGCGCGCCGCCGCGATATCGTCGAGCACCATGGCGGGACAACTATCGGATAGCAGTATGCGGAAGGGCCGTTCTTGTTTCTCCAGCCGGGCACGGAGTTCCTTCCAGTGTGAACGATCTTCGTGCATCTGATCGAGAATAATCTTCTTCCAGCGATGCCGGTGGGTGATAAGTACCGAGCAGACAGCGTCGAGCGCAGACGGGTGCTCGCCACTTACGATGATGTCGGCATAGTCGTTGTGCGGATAGCCGATGAAAACCAAGTGTTGCTTCTCATTTATCATCAATGGCGCCAAGGCGAGAATTCGGGAGCCTTCCCGTACTACAACCACGAAGAGATTGACCGAGTGGCCGTACACCTCCAGATACGAAAGCAGCCACTCGAAGGTCATGAAGGGATTATCATGCCGGTTGCGCTCGAGGACACCGTTCCACTCCGGCTCAAGGCGGCGAAAACCGTCGATATTCTCAATCAGATCGATAATCACTACTTGGCGCCCTTGTTGGACCAGAAGTCTAATACACCGGCTACTTTGAGATGGAACCATTTCGGCGTGGCATTGGAACCAATACCGAGCCGCTTCAATTCGAAAAGGTCATCGCCGACTTCATTCAATCCCTCTATGGTGGTGAGCGCCGCTCGAAAGCCGGCCTCGGCCACCAGACGTTTGGTTTCGTCCGTGAAATCCTCACGGCGACCGTTCGGGTATGCGAAAAATGTGACCTGTGAGTCGGTTTCGTGCTCGATTGCTTGCTTCGATTGAAGTATCTCCTGGCGTGCCTGATCCTCCGGCAGGCGTGACAGAATTTCATGATTCACCGTATGCGCCGCCGGTGTGATGGAAGCTTGGTGTTGCCTAACGTGATCCCAATCAGCGCCGACATATCGCCGGCCTGTGGGTCCTGTCGCGGGAAACATTGCCGAGAGTTTATCAATCGTTCGGCTGCGTTCGTCGGAGGCGAACCCCTTGAGATGCTCGCATATCACCTCCACCATAGCGATACGATCCTCTGCTCCGGAAACACGATAGCGAGCCAGGCCGAGCGAGGTCAGATCAATCTCACCCGCTGGCAGTGACGAGGCGACACCGTACACCCTGTCGAACCAAAGCGTGCGGGGCGGCTGGACGGAATCACCAAGCAGTGAGGTAGTTATGAAGACCGTGGCCGGCACATTGTATTTCTGCAATATCGGAAGCCCCAGTTCATAGTTGCTGCGGTAGCCGTCGTCGAACGTGACTACAACAGGGTTTCTGCCGGGATCGCAGTTTCCTGAAACATAGTCCACGGCTTGTTCAAGCGTTACCGGCGTGTAGTGTCGGGCGAGGTGGCGAATCTGTTCCTCGAATTCATTTACTGCGAGCTGCGTCCATTCAGACGGGCGGTCATCATCGATCAAGCCGTGATACATGAGAATAGCCAACCGCCTCCGGTTCAGCCAACGTCCCAGCGCGGCCATGCCGAGTGCGGCCGCCACTGAGATCAGGATGTTCTTAATTAGTCTTTTCACGGTACTCACGAATCACCGCGAGATAGATTGCCTCCAACCGCGCGGCCTGACCGCGATAGCTGTAGTCGGTTTTCAGCCGGTCGAACCCGGCCCGGCCCAGGCGGTTCATCAGGCCAGTATCGCCGATCCCGCGCCTGATCAGCTCGGCCAACTGTTCCGGCCGTCCAACATCCGCCAGGAGCCCGGTCTTCTCGTGTTCCACGACTTCGGGAATGCCACCCGCGCGCGTGGCAATAATCCCCAGTCCATGCTTCCAGCCCTCGAGGATCACCACCGGGTGGCCCTCCGATAGCGACGGCATCACCAGGAAATCAAGCCGGGGATAAACCTGGTCCAGGTCCGAGCGGAACCCCTCGAAGCTGACAACGTCTGTCAAACCGAGTTGAGCGGTCATTTGTTTCAGGCGGGTTTCCTCCGGCCCCGACCCGATAATACGCGCGGCAAATCGATGCGAACGTCCCCGTACAACAGCCAGTGCCCGGATGAAATCATGAACGCCCTTCTCAAAGCTGAGCCGACCGACCACGCCAATCACCGGCGCCGCGTTGGGCTGCCGCTCGGGCGGGTCGGCATTGGGATCGATATCGATAGCGTTATAGACAACGTCTATCTTGTCCGGCGGCACACCGGACTCAACCAGGCGCTGGGCGCTCGCTTTAGAAACGGTGACAACCCGGACGGCGCGGCGATGCACAAATCGATCTAGGGCGTTGTAAAGTCGCACCCGGGCGTCCTCGCTGGTCCAGCCGTGAAAGTAGCAGATCTGCGGGACAGCCAGCTTGCGTCGCGCCAGAAAGCCGTAAAACGCCGACTTGTATTCATGAGTTACGATTAAATCGACTTGGTGGGTGGCGCATATCGCTCTCAAGCGACCGGGTATCTGCCAATCGAACTTATGCCGATCTTCAACCGCGATACGTTCCATCCCAAAACTGCCCAAACGTTCGAGGAACGGATTGGCGTGTCCCGGTTTGACAAACGACGCTGCAATCGAGCGCACCGAGGACATGTATTGCATCTGTCCGATGATCAGTCGCTCAGGGCTTCCGTAGAAGTCGGAGCCTCTTATATGCAGCACTATCGGTGTGGTCATTCGGCTAATCTAGTTTGGGGCCATACTTCAGCGGCGGCGAATCCACGTCGAATCGCTATTCTACCCCGCTGTTTCGGTTGTCAATAGTAGTCAAACACCGAATCCAGCCGCAAGGTTTGACTGCTCGGACCTGCGGTGCTCCGCCCCAGGCCTTGGAGCTCCGGACAGGTTAGCCTCTCGCCCTGCAAATGTCCGTTATCGCATCATTCAGTTTGGCGGCGAGTCGATCCCAGCCGTAGTGTTCCTCGACCAGTCGGCGGCCATTTTCGCCCAGCCGACGGTTGAGCGCGCGATCGTCCAGCAGCCGTTTGATCTTCTCGGCGAATAACACCGGGGTATCGGCCAGCAGGATATTCTCTCCATCGGTGACCTTGAGGCCCTCGGCGCCGACCGAGGTTGACACTACCGCTTTCTTCATGGCGAGAGCCTCGAGAATCTTGATGCGGGTGCCGCCGCCTATCCTGAGAGGCACCACAAAAACCGCCGCGTTGGCCACAAAAGGACGAACGTCGTCAACGTGGCCGATCAGGTTCACACCGGGACGGTTTTTCAGCGCCATGAGATCGCGAGGCGGATGGCGCCCGATCAGATCAATTTCACAGCGCGTGCCGATGCGCTCGACGGCGGGCAGGATGTCGTTTATGAAATAGCGCACCGCGTCCTGGTTGGGACGCCAGTCCATCGAGCCGACAAAGACCAGGCGGGATGAGTCGTCCGGTAAGGGTTGGGGAGCGAAATAGTCCAGGTTCACCCCGTTTTCGACCACGGTCACCGGCAAACCGGGAGCGAACTGCCGGATTGTTTCAGCTTCAGCCTCCGACACCGCCACGGCGCCATCGGCCCAGGCGAACACCTCTCGCTCGAAGCGCTCCACCTTTCTCATCTGATGACCGATATACCACCTTTTGACCGGATTGGACTCGTTGGCAAAGTACCTCTGCCAGATGAGGTGCTCGATGTTCTGAGTCACTACCAGTCTTTTGACTGCGGGCAATTCCCGAAAGTAGCGGGCGTACGGACTCCATTCGCAGGTTACGATATCGGGGCGCTGCCGTACCATTTCGGCCTCGAGCGTGCGGGCAAAAAGGCGCGAATAATGACTGGAAACGATATACGGCCAGGGCGAGAAAACGTTTTTGAGCAGCCGCAGATAGAACATCGGCCCGGATTTGCGCGGAACCCGCGCCGGGACCGCGATCGGAGTGATGCCGCAACTCACCAGATGGTTGAATCCCCCGCTGCTCTCATCACCGTAGGCCACAAAGCGGATCTCATGGTGTGAGGCAAGTCGGCTTACCAGATTGAAAGTGCGAATCCGCTTGCCGGAATCCAGAGGCCAGGGAAACTCCTCGTCGATAATCAGAATCTTCATGCGGCTGTCAGTACCGGCAAGGTGGACGGCTATCTCTCCGCGACGATAACGAGGTGGAGTTCACTGAGGCTCATCTCTGCTCGGCATAAGCGTGGTCGGGCACAGCCCCGGTCGGGGTCGAACCCTGGATGCCCTCGAGATCAAACACCGGCCCGGGCGGGATGATATCCGGCTGTGGCACCCCGTCCACAAGGACTTTGGCGAAATAGAGATCGTATGGATTGGAGCCGCTCCGCCAGTAGACCGGGATATAATCAGCGCTCGTCGGCTCACTAAAACAGGTGTTGGGGTCCAGACTAGAGGCGTTAGCTGCCAACGTTGAGACAAGTGTCGGGCTGGACCAGGTCCTGTTCGTCTGTGACCACTTCATATAATAGATCATCGACGACGCGCTGCTGGCCGTTGACTTCTTGCAGTAGAACAGATAGAGATCATCGCCGCGCACAGTCGAGATCGGAAACCACTCGACATCTTCCGTGTACGGAGAGCTCTCGAGCGTCCGATAGTTCCAGCTCCCCGTTCCGTTGCTGTAGTTTTTCCATAAGTGATGCATGGTGGTGCCGAGACCGAACACAAGGTGCATGGTCGTGTCTTTGACCACGTTGTGCGTGAAAGCGCGAACGCCGCCCATGTTCTGGGCGAATATAGAGCGATCCGCTTTAGCCTCAAACGCTGTGCCGTTCCATAGGTAGTATTCGTATCCCCGGTTGTCGTTGAGATGGAGCACGACCAGCGCCGGGTTGCCGCCAACATACGGCATTGAGCCGATACGCACGTCCGGAGCGCCGGTCGCATAAGCCACACCGGAGGTCCAGTTGACTCCGTTGTCGGAGTAATGATAGCGCACGTTTTCCGACGGGGCGTCGCCAAGTCTCGTGAAAATCCATATGCGGCCGCTATTTTGAACCATCACGTTGGAGCGGTTGCCAGAGCTGGTGCCCGGCAGCGTGACCAACGGTTCTCGGTCATCGTCCGACTGAGCAGGGGGATTAAACTTGCGGAAACAGGTTCCCTGGCCGAGCGATCCGGGGAACGTGAAATATAGCGCTCCCGCTCGGCCGAAGGCCGAGAGATGCATATCCAGCCAGCCGCTGTTGTCGATCTGGATGGTGTTGCTGCTCCAGGTTTGACCGCCGTTGGTGGAATATACCAGGCTGCCTGAGCTGCTCCCGCTGCTGGCGAAGGCGGCCCAGATCTGCTGAGGATTCAATTCGGATACATACGCCTTCCAGCGGGGGATGCCCAGCGTAGGACCGTCGTTGGCCGACGACCCAATCAAGACCGGTGTGGTTACAGACTCGGCTCGTAGCGACGGGAAAGTTCCAAGTATCAGGACTGCCGCAAGCAAAAGCAGTACGGCCACCGAAGAAGTTAACGCCTTGCGGCTGCTGCAGGAGGCTGGTCCCATGCGTGTGTCGTATGTCACGTTGTAAGTCTGGTCTGGCCGGCCAACAGGGCCCGGTCCCAGTTTACGGTTTAACCTATCCGGTAACTTCTACAGTTTACAATAACCATGATGCCCGTTGGTTCCAACAAAATTGCCCGCCCAAGCACCGTCGTTTCCGCCACCAGATCTACCCGTCCACCGCCTCCCGGCGCGGTTGTGCGGACGGACTGCTCGGCCGCACCTGGCAGATAAAGAAGCGGGTCTTGCCGGAGCGCTCCTGGGGAATCCTGTCGACTACCTCAAACTGGACGTTGATGGACTCCCCTATCATCTTCTTCATCCGTTCGGTGATAAACCGGAAGGTCTCCTGAGTCGGTTCCGGCTTGCGGGCGATTCTCACGAGAAAATCGAGCAGGCTCCGCTGGATGATCTGCATTTGTCCGATGCGGTGGCCTAAATCGGAGGTGGTGTGAACAGCCAGCACGATGGCGGCATGGCGACGCCCCGACGCATCCAGGAAGAAGTCTTGTACCCGTCCCACCCCGGTGGACATACGCGCCAGGCCCCGGCCGCAGACACACGGTTCCTCGATGGCGCGGCCGTAGTCGTTTATGGCGTACCGAATCATGGGGAAAGCGTAGTTGGTAAGATCGGTAATGAATATCTCGCCTTGTTCGCCGGGCCGAACCGGGCGACCGTTTTCCAGGAATTCGACAATTGAGGTTTCCATGGCAATATGCAAGCCGTCGCGTTCGCTGCACTGGGACGCGGTATGGCCGAGTTCCCGTGAGCCGTACATGTCGTAGACCGGACATCCGAAGGTCTGTTCCATGTAGGCTCGCATCTCGTCGTATAGCGGTTCGCCGGTGCTCATAATGGCTTTGACCCTGGGAATGGGAAGCTCCTTCTCTTTCAAATAATCCAGCCATTCGACCATTGGGGCGGGGAACGTCTTTAGAAACCGGGGACGAAACCCGTTTATTTCCTTGTAGAATTCGTGCATCTGCGACTGCGACGCCGCCCCAATATGGATGACCAGCTTGCGGCCTATGTATCGGTCTTTGATCCTGGTTCTAAGCTTGGGAGATTCGTCGAAGTCCATCGCGGCCGGCCAGAGTATTGCAAGTTTGTCGCAGGGGGACATACCCATCCATTGCCCGCACCGCCATTCGGACGCCAGTTTTATGTTGTAGCTCTCATTATCGATAAACAGGTGCATCTGCTGCCCGGTTGTGCCGCCAGTGGCGTAGTTTCGCAGGTCGGCTCGATGGTAAGATGTCGAGACAATCCCCTCATTATTGTCATACACCAGATCCTTGGTGAGCACGGGCAGCAGGGCCAGGTCGTCCAGGCTTTTGAACGACTCCGGTGTCAGGCCGCGTTCATCCATTATCCTGGTGTAATAGGGACAGTGTTTGTAAGCGTGGGCCAGGAGCTGCCGCAGTTTATCGGTCTGGTACTCTAGCAGGCGCTCCCGCGGCCAATACTGACTCTTCTCCAGAAAACGCCAGTGTGTCAGGGCGGAGTGTCGGTTCTCTCGGCGAAGCACCAACGGCCAGATGGTGCGCTCTATGAGAGTGGAGTACAGGCTCACCGATGGCCTCCTCGGGCCAGGGCGATATCCCCCGGGTGAGCCTCTTCCGCCGGAGCGGCCGCCTCGGCCGCTGTTTGCAGCTCGGTGTGCAGGCGGAACACAACCACTGCCAGGGCAGCAAAGAAGAACCAGGCCCACCGGTACGCCGAGTGGGCAAAGACACCCGTGATCAGCATCGAATAACAGGACGTGGAAATGGCCAGCGCGAGCGGCTCCAGGAGGCCGTCGGGGAAACCGCGTGAGCTGACATTGGCAGACACAATACGGTTGTGTCGAAAGACATCGGTCAGGAAGAGCCCGTAGCAGAAGGCGCCGATCAATCCCAGTTCAGCCAGAATCTGGACATACATGTTGTGCGGCATCAGGTAGACGCCGAATTCCTTCACCCGCGCCCAGGCGAACGCCCCGGCGCCTACGCCGGTTACAGGTTTGGCTGCGAAAAGGTACATCCCGTCCACCCAGGCGTCGATTCTCCCCTGGGCCGACTGATCTCGCTCTTCGGCGGAGTCGAAAATGGTCAGGTAGCGCTCGCGGCGGCTGTCCTCCATGCTGAACCAGGCGGCAGTAGCAAACAACAGGAACGAAACGGTCAGCAGCAGTTTGCGCTGCGACCGCCACCATATCGTGATCACGATCATCAAGAAGCCCAAGAGGCCGCCACGTGAACCAGTGAGAATCAGGGTCAGCACCGCCGGAGCAAGCATCATCGCCATGGCCAGTTTTTTCCAGATGTTGCGGTATGACACCATCAGGTAGAACGCGAAGGGGATGATGGTATTCATGGTGATGGCAATGCCGTTCATGTTGTCCATCGTGGAGTTGCCGCCGGTAGCGCGCACCAGGCCCTCTTTAGCCACGTATGCACCGGAGAAGAAGTTCTGTATAATTCCTATGGACATGTAAATGTTGCAAACGACAAACACCCACATGAAAATCTCGAGCCGCCGCTGGCTGTCGATGATAAGTACGATCAGAACGTAGAATACCGCTAATTTGGCCATGTTCATGAAGGCGTCGACTGTGCAGTCGGTGCAGGCGGTGCCAAACACGGAGAGACCTATCGCGCCCAGCAGGAACAGCAGATCGAAGTTGATCCGGTTAATCGGAAAGCGGATTTTGCCGTAAGTCCACTTGTTCTTGAGCAGAACGATTATGATCAGGAAACCGCCGAACAGGAACTCCAGTCTGAGGGGCGCGAGCGCCGGGTAGGTTTCAGCCGGTCGGAGCAGAAAGAGGAGGAGGTAGAGAATTAGCCCGGAGTACACGTGGCGATAAATCAGAACCGCCCCGGCCAGCCCGACAATGCCCACGATCAGAAAAACGGGCGGAACCACCAGCGATGCCACCGCCGCAACCGCCGATATCGCCACCAGCGCGGCATAGGCCAGTGTCTTGGTGGTGATAATCTGGCGAGGGGCCGTTTGTGGATTGAAAGCACCCATGAGCAGGTTCTCAATCACCAGCTTCAGATTCTATTCGGCAGCTACTCCCGGTCCGAGTCGCGAAGCCGTCACCCGATCTAGTTCGCCGGCGAAACGCTCGGCCAGGAACTTCCGATCTATCTCTCTAATATAACGATATTTCTTCGGCCGGCGAGCGCTTTCACGCCAGTCCCGGTACATCCGATCGAAAATCCCCGACATCTTCTCCCGGTCCGGTTCGGACAGGACCTCGCCCGCCTCGTACCGGGCAATCAGGTCGGCAGTCGTTCCCCGAGGCGTGAGCGCCAGGATACGGGCCGGCGCGGCCAGATACTCAAACAACTTAGCCGGAATCACCGGCGCGTGTTGCGGTTTGAAACTCAAAAGCAGCAGCTGGTAATCGGCCTGCTCGACAATCGCCGGCAGCGCTGTATGCGAAACAAAGCCGTGAAATGTGACTGTCCTGGCGAGCCCCAGCCCGGCCAGGAAATCGCTGTAATCGTATTCGCAATTGCCGTAGAAATCCACCTGTATCGTACCCGGATCGATTGCCGATCGTTTCATCCACTCGGCCAGACACTCCAGGAAGAAAACCGGGTTGAAATCGGAGTACAGACTGCCCGTGTAAACGATACGCATCCGGGAGCTGTCTCGAGGGACGAATTCCCTGTTCAAATCGATTTCATCGTAGTCGAAGCCGTTGGTAATTGTCACCAGTCTGTCGGCCAGGGAGCCGCTCAGATGGAGGCGCAACTGATCCTCGAAACCCGGAGACGCGGTCACAATCCGCGCCGCTTTGCGAAGCACCCAGCGCTCCAGCGCGGCATCGACCCGTTTGGATGTCGGCGTGTGCTGCCGGTAAGCGTAAGTATGGTTAAGTGTCCAAAGATCACGGAAGTCGACCACATGCGGACATCCCCTCACACGCGCGAGAAGCGACGCCAGTACATGTCCCGACACCGGCGGCGAGGAGGAAACGACCGCGGCGACTTTCTCTTTTCGTACCGCCCGGATTCCGGCAGCCAGACCTAGCGGAATCCAGAAGTTGATTTCATCGGGGATCCGAAGCAGGGATCCCACCGCTCGTCTCATGCTCCGTATGGCGGACGCCTGAGTCGGGACGGCCGCCGATGGGATCTCCGCTTGAGCCCCAGTGTATTGCCGCTTCGGGCCGGGGCGGCGTCCGTTCTTGGGCAACATTGGCAGGTATATCGGCGACCGGTACACTTTCACGTGGGCCACTTTGTCGAGCTGGGTATCGTCCCAGGCCGTATTGCTGCCGCCTTTTACCGTCAGTACCACCGGTTCCCATCCGTATTCCGGCAGATACTTGCAGAAATCGACTATCCGCCTGCCGCCGACCGCCGCCATCGGAGGAAATGCATAGGTGACAAAGAGAACGCGTTTCATGGGTATCACCCGGCTTTCAGCACGTCGAGAAGCCGGCTATAGAGCGCCACCTGGTCAGACTCGTGTTCAGACTTGAACAATCCCGAAAGCCGGCTCCAGACCGAAGACCAACCGAAAAAGAGATAGTAGATTAACCGGACGATCCGGGCGCGGCCGGGATAGAACTTGCGAAAATAGAGCAGGCGGCTGCGGAAGAAATTTACCTCCGAATCATACGACGCCCGCTTCTTGCGGCTCATGCCCAGCAGGTGTACTATCTCGACATCGGGAAGATAATAGCCGCGAAGTCCGGCCGCTTTCATGCGGGTGAAATAGTCGTTTTCCTCGGAGAAGAGAAAGTAATCTTCAGCCAGAAGGCCGATCTGGTCGATGACTGTGCGCCTGATAAGAAGACAGGCGGCCGACAGTACTTCGGACTCGGTTGGTCCCTTGATCGAGTGCCAGTCCACCAGGCGGTTGCGCATGAGCCGCCGAGAAATAGCCGCCAACGGCCCGGAATGATAGGCCAGGCAGTAGCGCCATTCGCCGGACAAAGACGGAAGCGGCTTAAGCGGGGGTTCGACACTCCCCTGGCCATTATGCAGTCGAGGTCCCACCGCCGCGGCCTCGGGATGCTCGTCCATAAAGCGGCAAAGGGTCCGGATCGACCCGGGTGGCACGATCGTATCGGAATTCAAGAGCAGGTAGTAATCGCCGCGGGCTTCGCGAAGAATCTGATTGTTGGCTCGCGCAAACCCCACATTCTTGGTGTTCTCGATCAGCACGACCGGCGGAAATTCGCCCCGGATCATCTGGACGGAGTCATCGGACGAATGGTTGTCCACCACCCAGGTCTCGTGTTCAAGCCCGGCCACCTCGCGTTGGAGGCTGCTCAGGCAGTTGCGTGTCAGATCGCGCGTATTCCAGCTTACTATGGCGACTATCAGTTTCGGCATTTATGACGCCGCCCTCGCCGTCAGCCATTCGCGGGTGATATCAAATAGTTGCCGGGACGAGGCCGGGGTCGAAAAGGTGTGGTTGGCTTTGTCCACGCGCTCGACCGTGTAAAGGTGCTTGTACGCCTCATAATTGGGCAGGTAGCGGGAGCTGAAGAAGCGATCGAAATCATAAGTCGCCCGATCAAGTTCCGGCATCAGGAATAGCACCTGCTTTCCGGTTTTCATCAACGTATCGAATGCGACATGATAGGTGCGGTTGTACAGGTCGCCCTTTTGCTCTTCCGCCTCGGCGGGCGCAGAGGTCGATTGGTCAGGAGGCGTTTCCCGTCGCCGACGCAGCCGATCTTTAATAACGACCGCCACGGTATTAAAGAACGCGCGATAAGACACTCTTCCCGTGAGCGCCCGCAGCCAGTTTGAGGGGTTCAGGAGCCGCGACTGGTAGCGCCGGAACTCGACCGACGCGTCAAACGGATGCAGGGTCGATAGCTCCACCTCGGGAGAGGTCACCGTCACCGGTCCGGCGACAAACGCGACACCGTCGATCCGCTTGTCGAGCGCCGCTGCGATAGTCGCCGTCAGCGCGCCACCACAGAGACCATAGAGAAACAGTTTTCCCGGCTTGAACCGCTCGCGGGCATATTCGATCACCTGGCGGGCGTCGTCCTTGAACAGGCCGGTCTGGACCGAATCATAGGAATCGATGGCCCGTTGGACCCGGATTTCTCCGTGGCTGTAGCCGACCCGGCACGGATCGAATCTAATCACGCTGAACCCGGCCAGCTGCAGGTCTCGCGCCTGGCGGACAAACAGGCGCGAATGGCACACCCGGTAGTGCAGACCAATATTGAACATGATCACGGCAGCGCCGTTCGGCCGCTCCGGAAGGTGCGCAATGCCGTACATCGCTTCGCCCGACGGCGTGGTCAGCTTGAATGATTCTTCAGAGAAGGCCATGAGTTTTCATAAAATCAAGGGTGAGGCCGAACAGTTCGGGAGGGGTCGGCTGCCAGAGCTCGGTCTTCTCCCACTCGAATTCGCGTTTCAGGGCGGCCAGTTTGCTTTGCGCGAAGGAACCGGCGAGCGCCTCAAGTTCCGGGTTCAACCGCGCCGGACTTCCGGCCAATTGAACAACCAGGGTTGGACCCGTATACGTCGTCGGTCGATCTTTCAGGCCGGTATCGCGCGCCTTGACAAAAAACTCGCCGCGCAGGTTGTACCCCTCCACCATGATCGTCTCGCCCGCCTCGAGACTCTCGACAAGCTGTTCCCGCTTCTGAGAGATCTTGCCGTCGATGAGCATCTGCGACGCGATTTGCGAGCGGAGGTGATCGAAGAAGTATTTCGAGGTATCGACAACCGGCTCCCACAGAATCAAGCCGGCCGGCTTTAGCACGTCCGCCGACAGAGCTGCCAGCGTGCCGCCCCAACGGAGCCCAAAGAGCGTGATTTTTGACATAGTATAGCGGCCCTGGAAATCGCTGAAAACCGCGCTGATGTCTCTAAGCCGATCATCAAATGAGGCGTCCTCGAAACTCCCCTCGCTGTCACCGTCGCCGTAGTAATCGAAACATACCGCCGCCACGCCGCGACGTGCGAGCGCCCGGGCGAATGAAACGTACACCCTCAGCGTCCGAATCTTCTCCTCCGCAAACGGCGCGCAAAGCACAACCCCGCACTTAGCCCCGCCGACAGGGGCATACTCGGCACAAAAGAGATGCTTGCCGTCGCGAATCAGATAGCGGTGTTCCTCGCGAACAGAGCCGGTTGGCGTGTTGATCTCGGCCTGCTCGGCCGGGGTGAGGACCGGGTGCTGGGAAGCTGCCGCGATCTCAGGTTTACTGTTGGCGTCGGGGGTTGTGCTCATAATTCGTCTATCGATATGATCGGCAGTAAAATTCATCGGGCGCTTGATTCTCCGGCGACTTGAGGACTGTGGGCGTCGGGCGATCCTCGCTTCCCGACCGGCTTTGTCGGTAGTCCCCTGTGGCCCACTCCAGAGACACGGACATTTGCACCCGCGACAGTATCCAGAACGATTTCAGCCGGTCGGTTTTTCCGCTGGTTTATATCCAATACCGCCTTGGGCCGCAATTGGTTCCCCGGTATGGACGATTCACGCACCGGGATTGGGTAGGCCCGTTCGAGTCACCGTTTCCAGAGCAACCTATGGTATGGGCCGAGGCAACAGCAACCCAAAAACGTCGGTAGGGGCCGCCGGGCAGGGTCGCCCGGCGGCACCTCGCCGTGGGCGGCAGACCCCCAGCCTGCCCCCTCAGCAGGGCGCGTAACCGACATCGTCCGGCGTTTAATTGACTTGTTTCGGCCCCGCTCCAGCGGTACCATGGCCCGGTTTCGGCCAGGAGATCACATGCCGGGAATTTACGGGATTATCAGGAAAACCACCCCCAATCGAGAGGCCAACGCCGCTCTGTTGAGTCGGATGCGCGCACGTCTGGAGCATTACAGGGAGTACGTTTCCGAGGGACATGTCGACAGCTGGTTCGCCGTCGGAAGTACGACAATACCGTTCACCAGCGAAACCCGGATTGCCCACGATCCGGGGCGGAATGTCACTGCCGCGTTCGGTGGCTACATCTACGGCTTTCGCGACCGGGACCCCTGTGCCATCCCCTCTCCGGCGAGTAAAGCGCCACGCCTGATCGAACTCTACGGCTTGCACGATCGAGCCTTACCGAACCTAATCGACGGCTCATTCAATGTCGCGGTTTTCGATTCGACTCGCAACCGCGCCCTAATCGGCAACGATCGCATGGCGCATCGCCAGCTCTACTATCTCGACACACCGGAGCTGTTCCTGTTCGCGCCGGAGGTAAAGGCGATTCTCGCTTGCTGCGAGGTCAGGCCGCCGCTCAGTCGAACCGGGGTTACCGAATATTTCAATTTCGGCTACCCGCTGGGCGAGAATACGATGTTCGAGGGGGTGAAATTCCTGAGGGGCAGCCACCTGATCGAGACCGATCAGGGTAAAGTCAGTCTGTCCCAGTACTGGGATTTCAAGTACGGCGAGGAATCTCAGGCGACAATCCCGGAACTGATTGAGGAGGCGGATGCGATATACCCCGATGTGATCAAGCGTCGGGTCAACGGGTACCGTCGGGTGCTGATACCGCTTTCAGGTGGGCTCGATTCGCGCTTCATCGTAGGGCAGGCCTCCCGGTTGGGCGTGGAGATTCACAGTTTCACGCACGGTCGCCGCGGCTGCGAAGATCTCCAGATCGCGATTCAGTTGGCCAAAGTGGCCGGCGTGCAGAACTACCGCTTCATACCAATTGATTCCAATTGGCTGGCCGACTATTTCGAGACCTATGTCGACCTGGCCGAGGGCATGGCCGAAGGCAGCCCGTGCATACTGCTGGGCATCTCCGACCAGTACGGCCTACCGGTCGGCGATACCTGTTTCCTGAACGGTATCTTCGGCGGACCGACCAATTTCGGCTCCGGCTATTTTGGTCCCCATGAAATGAAGCGGGACCTCACTTATGAACAGCGGCGGGCGATGATCGCCCGTTCGTACGGCACCGACGAGATGCGCCAGGCGTATTATGCGCTGTTTACCGACGATTTTGTCGCTGAACTCAAGCAGGCGCGCGAAACCAGTATCGATAAGGAACTCGCGAGGCACCTGCACGTATCCGACTGGCTTCATCATCAGAAGGATGTCTTTCTCATCCGAAACCGGCTCACCCGGTATATGAACCTGGTGGACTGCAACCGGTACCGCTGGCACGACCACTTTGCGCTGTCCGATGACCGTCTGCTTGACTTCTACATCAAGCTGCCGTCGCCACTCAAGATCAAGCGGCGGTTCATGATCGAGTACATCAGGGCGAAGTTCCCGTCGCTGGCCCGAGTTGCCTACCAGGCGACCGGGGTCGACTTGAATTCCGCTCCAAAGGCGAATCGATCGCGCAACCTGGACAGGCTGAACCGCGCCCGGTACTATCTGGAGCGGCTGTCGCTCGGGCGCATGAAGTTCTATGATCCCCGCAAGTACGCGCATCAGAACCAGTGGTATCGTTCTAACCGGCGCATCCGGGACATGTACGAGAGCCACCTTCTAAGCAGCCGGTTTGCGCAACGCGGTTACTTCAACACCGATGTGGTCAGGCGTTTACTTCGCCGCCAGCGCCTGGGCGGTGATTCCTTCTACGAGCTTACCTACCTGCTCAGCTTTGAGCTGTTCCTGCGCCGGTTTGTGGACAGCAGTCAGTGAGGTTCCGGGCGGCCGTTCTCTGACGGCCACACCCTGGTGGCCCACCCGCTTGCGGGGGGGGATTGATTCGCCTCACGCACAAAGCAGATCTGGGTGGCCCACCCTTTGGGTGGGATTGAGATAGCACTCGCATGAAGAAGTGTCATCCGCCGGCAGATGAAGACATCTGCCGGGCACGGTTACATATCCGTCGGCAGATGAATGCCCTCCCGGTGGCCCACCCGCTTGCGGGTGGGATGGAGCGCGGGTCACTTGAATTCCGTACTCGCAAAATCCCTACCATATGGGGCAGACAAGGACGTCTGCCGCCCACCTAATACCGTCCTCGGTTCGCTGCCCCTAAAACATCTCCGAAATGTCCAGCTTCGACAGGCTGAAACGATGCTTCCCCGACGGTTCCGGTGGAATGGAGTCGACGTACTCGAAATGGTACTTCACTTTCGGCCCGAAGAACTCAGGTATCTGTTCGTTCAGATACCTGAGTGATTCGTCGTTGAATTTCTCCCCCTTCACGATCCTCATAATCAGCTCGTCTTTTCGCTCCTGGACAAACTGCGCCTGAGCCAGGCCGGGAGTATTGGCGATCAGGAAAATTGTCAGTGATGCTCCAGAGATGATCTTGCCGTCGGGGGTCACCAGGAAATCGGTCACCCGGCCGGCGGCCATGTCGATCAGCGGCAGGCCCCGACCGCATGAGCAGGACTTGTGCGGGGACGGACGGCCGATGTCTTCAATTCGATACCTAATAAACGGCATACCGTAGTTCATCAGATCGGTGATGATGATCTTGCCCAGTTGGCCGGGTTGGGCGGGCTGGTTATCCGCGACAATTTCAAGCAGTATTGTCTCGGCGCAGACGTGCAGTCCGGTGTGGCGATCACATTCCGACGCAATGATACTGGTTTCGCGCGAACCGTAGCGGTCGAACACCTTGCACCCGAAGACCTTCTCGATAACCTGCCGCTGCTCCGGATCGAGCAGCTCCGCTGACGTGATAATCGCGCTGGGGCGATGGTAATCGCGAACGCCGGTGTCTCTCAGAAAGCGGGCATACAGATACACCGAATTGGCGTACCCGACGTAGATGACAGGTCGAAACTTCAGGAGGCCTTTGCGAAACTGTTCGAGTTTCGGTGCGGTGATACTGGCCGTATCGAGAATCAGATTCCGGTCGAGCAGGGTGTCCTTGATGCGATTTTTCAAGCGCGCGACTGTGCCGAGGTCGCCGTGGTGGCCCCAGAGGTAAGCCGTCTTGCAGCCGATATCCCACCCGGTCCAGCGGTCATGTCTGAGCGCGGCCGCGTTGCGCGAGTAAACGCGATCCTGATTGATGAAGAAATTCAGCGGCTGGCCGGTCGAGCCGCCGGTCTTGTCCGGCACCAGGTCGGACGGCGGCAGGTTCTGGGCGGTCAGTCGCGCCAGGTTTGTCTGGATGTCCTTCTTGGTGAGGACCGGCAGCACCCGAAGATCATCGATCGATTGCACCCGCGACGGCACCAGCCCGGCCTCGTCGAAGCGTCGCGTATAGAACGGGCAATTGCGATAGGCGTGTCCGAGCAGCGCTCTCAGCCGCTCCAGTTGCATGGCGGCTATCCGGTCGGGTGAGAAATACTGGCTTCTTTCGAACTCCCGCAGATGCCGGGGCACGCTGCTCCCCTGCTTGAGGGCAAACAAGGGAAAGAACACGTGTTTAGCCAGAGGCTGCATCAGGTCAGGCATGTTTTGACTCTTCCCGTCATTCCGTACTCTCATTCGACACTAAGTCGGCGCGCTCTGATGATCTGCTTGAACTTGCTAATCTCAGATTCATCAAACATCCGCGTCAGGTAAAGTACAACCGGGTACGAAAGCCCGATTACAATCTTGATCGCTATGTCAGTCCAGATGGATCCGGTAGCGACTATCGAACCGATAAAGAACAGAGCGAACCCGGCCGCAAACAGAGTAGTGACACGTCGCCACTCTATCTGAATCTTATGCAGTCGGTTGGATATGTAATAGGTCATGTACGCTTTGAAGATGAAGCAGATGAGCGTCGCAATGGCCGCACCCCATACATCGTAGCGGCTTATGAGAATGAAGTTCAGCGCCAGGTTCAGGATACCGTTGGCGATGTTAATGTAGGCGATATACTTGGTCGCCTTTTTCATCAGTATCCCGATATTGAAGTGGTAGTGGAAAGAGAAGGCGATATAGGCGAGGACCACAATCGGCACCACTTTGTAAGCGTCCCAGTAGGCCTGGTCGGCCATTATCATGATGACCTCCCGGGACAGAAGCGAGATCATCAGCCCGCCCATCACCGAAACCGCACAGAAGTAGGTGAAGATGCGGGCGTAGATACGTTCGGAGTCTTCCTTGCCGAAAAATTCGAAACGGCGGGGCATCCAGATCTGGATGAACGGTGCAGTCACGAACTGGTGAGCCAGGGTGCCGAATTTGTAGCCGAGTGAGTAGATTCCGGTCAGCGAAAGGCTCGCGTACTCCTTTATAAAGTACCGATCCGAGGCCTGCACGATAAAGGCGGCGATATTCGACGGAATCAGCGGAAGGCCGAATTTCACCATCTGAGCGAGCAGCTTGTAGTCAACTCCGAGGCCGGTTTTCGAAAGCGTGTATGCGGTCAGCAGAATCGTGAATGCTGCGGCAGTAATCAGCGAGGCGAGAAGGATGCCGGTCACCCCCATCTCAAGCACTACCACGAAATAGATATTGAGGCCCAGGGTGAGGAAGGTCTTGAGCACCTGTGTCACCATGACAAGAGTCGACTGCTGGCGAACGCGCAGGAAAGCCATGGAAATCGGCTGGATAAAGTTGAAGCACAGGGTAATCAGGGCGATCTGAAACCACTGGGCGTTATCAGGTGAATCCAGCACCCGGGCCGCGAGAAACTGGCTCAGCGGTAGGAGCAGCAGGGTTATTAGAAGAGTCGCGCCCCCGTAGCCGATAGTCGCGGTGCTCATCACCAGCCCGCGCGAACGCTCGTCCTTGTAATCGAAATAGAAACGGCTGACCGCCGACTCGATCCCCATCCCGACTACGAGAGAAATAACAGCGGTAGTCAGGTAGATCAGTTCGAGAATGCCGTAATCTGACGGTGTCAGAAATCGGGTATAGACCGGTATCATGATGAAACCGACCGCGCGTTCCATCACGTTGGCCAGACCGTAAATACCGGCGTGCCTGGCTACCAGCCCGGCTTCTTTAGCAACCGATTCCGCCATCAATTGTCATCCGTGGAGCACAGCGTTTCCGCTCCGAGCGCCCGAATATAGTTCAACTGTCGGCAGGTTCAACCATTACCTTTCCGTGGCCCCTTAGAAGGAAGTTAAACCTTGCCCGACAGCCGAAAGAACGCGATAACCTGTCAGCGCAGCAGCGGACACCAACGATCACACCCATGACCATCGACCGGAATGCCATATTAAGCCATATCGTCAGGCATAAGTTCCCGTACGCTCTGCTGGCCCTGTCGACAGCACTGAGTTTCCACGTTTGGGTTGACCTGGGGCTGGACTGGTGGCATGACGATAACTACTCCCACGGCTTTCTGGTGTTGCCGATATCGGTTTACCTGCTCTATCGCTGCCGCCGTGAGCTTCATTGGCCCGCAGAACCGAGCCGATGGGGAATCGTTCTCGTGCTGGTCGGAAGCGGGGGGCTCGTGCTGGGTATCGCCGCGAGCGAGTTCTTCGTGACTCGGATGTCGCTGATTTTGCAGATCACCGGCATCGGCCTTGCCTATCTTGGCCGGGATAACTTTCGTCGCGCCTGGTTCGCCTTCTTCTTTCTCCTCTTCATGGTGCCGGTGCCGGCGGTCATTTACTACCAGGCCACACTGCCGATGCAGCTTCTCTCCACCAAGCTGACTACTTTTCTGCTGCAACTGCTTGGTATGCCGGCTGTCCGGCAGGGGAATATCATCCATCTGCCGGGGTATTCGCTCGAGGTGATAGAGGCCTGCAGCGGCCTTCGCAGCCTGGTGACGTTGCTGGCGCTCGGTTCGCTCTATTCGTGGCACTACATGTCGGGGCGGTTCAGACCTGTGCTTCTGACCTTGGCAATGATCCCGATTGCGATGACCGCAAACGTGTTTAGAATCATGGTAACGGCGATCGGCGCGTACGCGATCAGCAGAGAAATGGCCGAGACTTTCCTGCACGAAGTCTCGGGGATGCTGGTGTTCCTGTCCGCGCTGGTCATGCTCTTAATCCTGGGTGCGTTCCTGAAATGGACCGAAAAACGTTTCTCATAATCGCTCTGATAATCACGGCGGCCGGTGTAGCCGGTGCGGTGGTCAAGTATCAGACTCCCAAGGCGCTGATTGGCCCCGGCTGGGGCGGGTTTCCGCTCCAAAAGGACGACTGGCTGGGACACGAGGACGTAGTCGCGCAGGGGGTGATCGACCTGCTCAAGCCGGATCATCTATTCAACGCGAACTATGCCGACAACGATGGCCACCGGGTCAACCTGTTCCTGGGCAGTTTCTCCGATCCCCGGGGCGGGCCGCACTCGCCCATGAACTGCCTGCCGGCATCGGGGTGGATCGTGGAGTCCTCGGAGCCGCGCTCAATCGAATTCGGCGGGCGGGTCATTCGTGCTAAACGACTACACCTGCGCTTTCGACAAACGGCGCACGTGATGGACTTCTGGTATATCACGACTTGGGGCGAGACCGCCAGCGACTATCAGCTCAAGCTGTTTCAGATGATGACATCGCTGACCCTCCAGCCGAGGCATTTGACGTTTGTCCGTTTCGTAGCTAAGGAATCGCCTGAGAGCCTGGCGGCATTGGACAGATTCGAAGCAGCGTTCCTTGCCGATATCTATTCCCGGCTGCCGATAGGCGCACGATAGACTTGTCGGTCTGGTTTCGTGCGTAATCCCATGGAGCGCAGGATGCGATTAGTGCCCGGCAGATGCCCTCATCTGCCGGCGAAGGGCAGGACCTCACGCGAGGGGCATCTCAAGCCCACCCAAAGGGTGGGGCACCGGTCCAATGTCTACAACAGCTCTATCTTCTGCCGGCCGCGGGAGACATTCTTGGTGGCGTTGCGGGTATCAAAGAGCGCTTTGGCGTTGTCTACGATGAACTGGTAATCGTATTTCGAATGGTTGGTCAGGATCACGACCAGGTCGGCTGATTTCAACGTCGCGGCAGTCACTTTGACAGACTTTAGGATCCCGCCACTCCATCGAATGCTGCCCACGTGCGGGTCATTGTACGTGACCCGGGCGCCGGCGTCTTCGAGCAATTTGATGACATCCAGCGACGGCGACTCGCGAACGTCCTTGATGTCCTTCTTGTAGGCGATCCCCAGCACTAGGATCTTCATCTTATTAATCGAGCGGGAATACCGGTCGTTCATCATGCGCGCAATTCGGGCGACCACGTACTCCGGCATGGTGCTGTTTATTTCTCCGGCCAGCTCGATAAAACGGGCATAGTAGTTCAGCGATTTCAGTTTCCAGGACAGATAGTGCGGGTCGATCGGAATGCAATGCCCGCCGAGTCCCGGACCGGGATAGAACGGCATGAAGCCGAACGGCTTGGTCGAGGCTGCGTCGATAATCTCCCACACGTCGAGTTTCAGCCGGTCACACATGAGCGCGACCTCGTTGACCAGACCGATATTCACCGAGCGGAAAGTATTCTCCAGCAGCTTGACCATCTCGGCGGCCCGGGTCGACGAGACCGGATAGACACTCGAGACCGATTGTTCGTAGAATTTCTTCGCCACCAGGGTGCAGTCATTTGTGACCCCGCCGACCACACGCGGGGTGTTTTCGGTTCTGAACATCGCGTTGCCCGGATCTACTCGCTCAGGAGAAAAAGCCAGGAAGAAATCCTCGCCCGCTTTCATCTTCTTCTGTTCGAACATGGGCAGGATCAGTTCATCGGTGGTGCCCGGGTATGTGGTTGACTCGAGAACGATTAGTG
Organism: Candidatus Zixiibacteriota bacterium; assembly: GCA_040752815.1. NCBI lineage: Bacteria > Pseudomonadati > Candidatus Zixiibacteriota > Candidatus Zixiibacteriota bacterium. The sequence continues at coordinate 7,326 of JBFMGC010000003.1, read as the reverse complement.
CTCCCTTTTTGACATTGGCTATCACCCAGTCCATTGCCGCCAGAATAAAGCTGACATCGGGGTCCTTGGTCTTGGACAGCGGCGTGGGAACACATATCGAGACCGTGTCGACCTGCTGGATCAACCTGGGATCGGTAGTCGCAACAAAACGTCCGGCTTTAACGGCGTTGCCGACAACTTCATCGGGAATGTCATCGATATCGGATCGTCCGGAGTTGAGCAGCCTGACTTTGGCCTCGGCAATGTCAAACCCGGTTACGCGGAACCCGGCCTCGGCCATAACCATCGAAAGCGGCAGGCCGACATACCCCAGCCCGATCACGCCCACTCGAGCGGTGCGGTCATCGATTTTCTTTATCAGCGCTTTCGCCGCCGGTGACTTTGCTCGCGACGCCATTGCCATATGGGATATGCTCCGTTCTATCTGCGCTAGTGCTTAGGACCCGTGCCGATCTCTTTGCGCCAGTAAGTCAGCGTATCGGCCAGGGTTTCTTCGAGTCTATATCGGACTTTGTAGCCAAATTTGAGTACGGCCTTGCGGTGGCTCCCGCGCAGGACCGGGATTTCCGCCTTTCGCAGGCGGCTCTTGTCGATCTGCAGCCGGATTCTTGTTGGGGACATCGCCAGCAGTTTCTCAACCACCGACTGAATGGTGACAGACTTACCCGAGCAGAGCTGGTAGACCTGTCCCGGCTCGCCTTTGGCGGCTGCCAGACGATAGCCGCGCACAATATCACGCACGTCGGACAGATCCCGGCGGGCGCTCAGATCGCCCACTTTGAGCACCGGCTTCTGCAGGCCGGCCTCGATCATCGCCACCTGGCGGGCAAACGCCGGAATGGCGAAATCGTCGCTTTGCCGCGCTCCGCTATGGTTGAAAGCCCGGACGATCACCACCGGCACGCCATACTGCCGCCAGTAATACCGGCAAGCGTATTCGGCGGATGCCTTGGAAATACCATAGGGGGAGATAGGATCGAAGGGCTGTTCCTCGGTGAGGGTCCTGTTGACCGGCCGGAATTTGCCGTAAACCTCGGGCGAACTGACAAACACCAGCGCCTTGAGATGCCCGCTTGGGCGGGCCGCTTCGAGTATGTTCACGGTACCTTCGACATTCACCCGAAAAGTCTCTCTCTCCATACGGAACGATTGCCCCACTGATGCCAGCGCCGCCAGGTGAAACACGAATTCGGGCTGCACATTGGCAATGAGATCGCCGCATTTCCTGTGGTTCAGGATATCCAGCGTAAACAGCCGCAAGTTCGATTTGATCCCCTGCACGTTGCGGGTGGACTCGCCTTTGTAGAGCGTCCCGGACACCTCGAAACCGTGGGCAAGGAGCTCCTCGGCCAGGTATGACCCGGCGAAGCCGGCGATACCGGTGATCAGCGCGCGCGGTTTCTTCACGACTTCTTCAAGGGCGCCAGGCGTTTGAGGTCGGCATCGACCATCATCTTGATAAGTTCTTCGAAACTGACTTTCGGCTCCCACCCGAGTATTTTGCGGGCCTTGGAGGCGTCGCCCACGAGCAAGTCTACCTCCGCCGGACGCACCAGCGCCGGGTCGATCTCGACATAGTCTTTGTAATCCAGCCCGACATGCTCAAATGCCAGTTGCGCCAGGCGACCGACCGAATGGGTGCGGCCGGTGGCGATCACGAAATTGTCCGGCTCCGCCAGCTGGGTCATGAGCCACATCGCCTCCACATAGTCGCCGGCATATCCCCAGTCGCGCTTGGCTTCGAGATTTCCCAGTTTCAGCTTATCGGACAAGCCGAGCTTTATCCGCGCGGCAGCATCGGTGATTTTCCGCGTGACAAACTCGAGCCCGCGCCTCGGCGACTCGTGGTTGAACAGAATCCCCGATGACGCGTGGATGCCGTAGCTCTCGCGATAGTTTACCGTGATCCAATGTGCGTACACTTTTGCGACTCCGTACGGAGACCGCGGATAAAACGGGGTGGTCTCGCTCTGCGGTACTTCCTGCACGCGGCCGAACATCTCGGACGATGAGGCCTGATAGAACTTGGTCTTCTTGTCAACCAGGCGAATCGCTTCGAGAACCTTGGTAACTCCGAGGGCGTCAAAATGACCTGTCAACACCGGCTGGGTCCAACTGGCCGGCACGAACGACTGCGCCGCCAGGTTGTACACCTCGGTGGGGCGGTACTGCTCGATGATATTGACAATCGATAACTGGTCGAGTAGATCGGCCTGCGCCAGGATCAGGCGGTTTTTGACATGATCGATTCGCTCGAACGACTCGGTCGATGACCGCCGCACCATGCCGATGACCTCGTACCCTTTTTCGAGGAGCAGCTCCGCCAGGTACGAGCCGTCCTGCCCGGTTATTCCTGTCACTAGCGCGCGCATATACTTTCCTTCCACTAAGGGGGACCACCAAGAACTCGATTCAGGCCGCACACCCAGCCAAAACGTGGATCAGGTCGGGGCGGAATATAGGGAGGCGCCTCGGGCCGGTCAACCGTAAAGGATTTGTCGCTGCCGCATAAGGGTTTGTAATCGCCGGCGCGGCCTTGTATATTGTGCGGCCCTAACTGAGAGGAGATGCCTGTGCGGACCATCGCCTTAGTTCTGCCGACTCTGCTGTTGTGGGTGTCGGTGCAATCAGTCGAGGTTCAATCCAAAGGAGCCGTCATGTCCGAGCCCGAAGATCTGAACGCCGATTCCCTGCTGGCCGAGGCCGATACCCTGTTCCAGGCACAAGAATACCCGGCCGCCCTGGAGCACTACACCCGGGCGCTGGAGATTGCCCGGCAGGAGTTTAATCGCCCGGTCGAGACCGAAGCGATGGCCCAGATGGCGCGGTGCAATCTTGTCCTGGGCAACAAGGAGAAAGGGCGCAAGTGGCTGGACGAGGCCGCTCGCCGGGGGTCGGACAGCGATCCCATGGGCTGGTCATGCTTTCTGGGTGTCAAAGGTCGGTTCGAATGGAAAGACGGTGACCTCAAAGCGGCCCGACAGACCTTCGATGAAATGTACGTCTACTGCAATACCAACGCTCTCTGGGCACGGGCGGTCGACGCCGCCAATATGATCGCGATTGTGGCGGACGATGTCGACGAGCAGATTGAATGGTCCAAACGGGGGATCGAGACCGCCGAGGCCGGCGGCGCGGAAAACTGGCTCGGGCCGCTCTGGAACAACCTCGGCGCGACCTACTACGACAACAAACAGTACGAACCGGCGCTCGAAGCCTTCCTGAAAGCACGCACCTATCACTGGCAGTATTCGGGCGAAAACGCCAAACTGTTTGCGGATTACCATGTCGGTATGGCCTATCGCGCAGTGGGGCAGCTTGAGAAGGCCGGCCAGTGGCTCCGCCCGGTGCTTGCCTGGGCTGAACGGCTCGGCAATCACTCGGCGAGCGGACAGGCGGCCGAAGACCTCGGCGAAATAGCGCTCGCCGCAGGAAAGAAAAGCGAGGGGCTGGAGCTTCTGAGACGAGCCCGCGACGAATATAAACTGGCCGGCCTGGACCAGTCCGCGCCGCAGGTCTGGGAAAACATCAACAAGAGGCTGAAAGAGTTGGGAGAATAGCGTGTCCCGCTGGGGACCGCTGTTCCAAAGATTTGCCATGGTTCCGGCGGTGTGGAAGTGTCGAATTGTGTTGGCGACAATGGGTGTTGCCGCGGCTGGGATTCTGAGCGGCTGCGGATCGGAGAAACCGACCGAACCGGCGCAACCAGACCCTACCTGGCGCGTGGTTTCAACATCGATGGCTCTCAACGATCTTTGGGGACCGACTATCGATACAGTTCTCGCTGTAGGGGAGAGTGGTTCGGTGTTTCGCTACAACGGGGAATCGTGGTCGGCTTATTCGTCACCCACATCAAGGATGCTGAACGGTGTGTGGGCCTTCTCGCTTAACGATATCTACGCGGTTGGCGACTCCGGCACAATCGTTCACTTCGACGGCAGCTATTGGTCCGGCATCAACACGGGTGTTGGCGTAGATCTGAATGAGATTATGGGTGTCGCACAGGATGACATCTATGCCGTCGGAGATTCCGGCCTGATCCTGCACTATGACGGAACAGATTGGACACCGTACTATCACCCCGGCAACAACGATCTCTATGGCATCTGGATCGACTCCCTCACATACGGGTTGGCCGTGGGAGAGAACGGAACCATGCTTAAGCTCGAGAATGACCAGTGGGCAGGCATTCGGTCGCTGACCACACACACTTTGCGGGCGGTGCAGTCATGGCCGACAGAGTCGTTCTACATTGTTGGAGACAGTGGTACGGTGATCCGCAATTACAGCGATGTCTGGGAGATGCTCGACCCTCAAACCACCGAAGACTTGTACGATGTTTCGGTCGGCGAAATGGACCTCGTTGATGCCGTCGGAACCGGAGGAATCCTCGCCCATTTCGATGGCTTGAGTTGGATGACATTTCAGGCGGTGGTGGGGTCCAATCTCCGCGCTGTCTGGGGCCATTGGTGGCAGAACGGGCTGGTGGTCGGAGACAGGTACCCCATCATGCGTTTCAACTACGGTATGACCCCGCTTCGCAGTCCGGCAGAATGTGATCTGTTCGGGATATTTGCTATAGGTGAGCACGCTTTCGCAGTCGGAGAAGAAGGCGTAATTCGGCATTTCGACGGCCGAGTCTGGAGCTTCATGGCCAGCGGCGTGGATGTGAATCTCCAGAAGATTTGGGGAACGGGACCTGACAACCTGTATGCCGTAGGACCCGGTGGTCTGGTGCTGCACTATGATGGCGTCCGTTGGGGAGAGATGGCAACCGAGGTTTCGGCAGCGCTTACGTCGATCTGGGGCCTGTCGGAATCGAGCATTTACGCGGTCGGGCAGCAGGCGACTGTTTTGCATTTCGACGGCTCGGAGTGGTCTGTAAGATCATCGGGGCTTGGGCTGACGCTCTGGGGCATTGGCGGTTTTGCGGACAGCGCCCTGCTGGCGGTGGGCTCATCGGGCGCGCTCTTGTTTGGTGACGGCGCCACCTGGGAGTATGACACCGCCGGGTACACCAATCCTATGCTCGATGTTCACGCAATTGCGCCGGGTCTGGCGCTCGCGGTCGGCGCCAACGGCTCTGTTTTCAGGCACGACGGCGTAAATTGGACAAAGATGACCGCACCGGTTTCATCGTGGTTGTACGGAGTCTGGGGATTCCGAGAGCGCAAGGCGTTTGCAGTTGGTATAGGCGGCACAATTCTGCATTTCGATGGTTTCAACTGGACCGAAATGAGCTCGCCGACCACATCACGCCTGTTGGACGTGTGGGGGACATCTTATGACGATGTGTGGGCGGTCGGTGAATTTGGGACGGTTTTGCGGCTCAGCCGATGAGCAGTGAGCGCGATCGATAGGGTGTATTTCGATTGGCATAGTATGTGTCGAGCAGCAGGCCTCCGCGCCTGCCGCAAACGGAACGGCAGGGATGGAACCCTGCCGATCACCTGAAGGAGACATGACATGAAATACCGCCGCCTCGGAAAGTACGGCATCAAGGTCTCCGAAATCTCGCTCGGCGCCTGGTTGACATTTGGAAACTCGGTCGATGCCAAGCGCACTGCGGAAATTGTCCACGCGGCGGTAGACGCCGGCGTGAACTATCTCGACCTCGCTGACATCTATGCCCGGGGCGAGGCGGAGAAAGTGGTCGGGCAGGCCATCCGGGGAATGACCCGCTCCAACCTGGTCATCTCCAGCAAACTCTATTGGCCGATGAGCGACAATGTCAACGACCGCTGCCTCAGCCGCAAACATATCATGGAGTCGATCGACAAATCGCTCGCCCGGATCGGCACCGACTATCTCGATCTGTACTTCTGCCATAGGTTTGACAAGGAAACGCAGGTAGAAGAAACCGTCCGGGCGATGTCCGACCTGGTGGCGCAGGGAAAAATACTCTACTGGGGGACTTCGGTCTGGGAGGCGGATCAGATCGAACGGGCGGTCGGCGACGCACGCACGCTGCACGGCTATCTCCCCGCGGTGGAACAACCACGCTACAACATGCTCGACCGGCATATCGAGGAATCCATCCTGCCTACCTGCGCCTATCATGGCATGGGGCTGGTGGTTTGGTCGCCGCTGGCGCAGGGGATAATGACCGGAAAGTACAACGACGGCGTCCCGAAAGGTTCGCGCGCCGCCGATACGATGTGGCTGGCCGGGCATCTCAGTGAGGAGAACCTGGCCAAAGTCAGGAAACTGACCTCACTGGCCAGGCGAGCGGGGCTCAGTATCGCCCAGATGTCGCTGGCCTGGGTTCTGCGGAGACCCGAAATCAGTGCCGCCATAGTGGGCGCTACCTCTGTGGAGCAACTGCAGGAGAATCTGGGCGCTTCCGATGTCGAAATGTCGGCTGACCTGATTGAGGAAATCGATCTGATCCTCGGCACACCGCCCAGCAGCCGGTTCAAGTTCTAAAGGTCCGCCAAATGTGATGGCCGACGGTGGATTGCTTTCGTAATAGTACTCGTTGGCCGGGACCTTTGGCGCCTACTCGCTGTGCCGAGTTCCTACCATCGGTATCAAAGTGCCCGGCAGATGCCATCATCTGCCGGCTTAAGTGCGAATACAACCCGCAAATAGGAGCCTACCATGTATCACACAATCGATGAATTCGTGCAGGGCTGGACCTATGAATCATCCGCCACTCAGAAGCAAATGGACCAGCTAACCGACAAGTCGCTCGGGCAGTGCGTTGTCGACGGACACCGGAGTCTGGGTCGAATCGCCTGGCACATTGCGACGACTATCCCGGAGATGATGTCCCACACCGGTCTGAAACTGACGTCGGTCGATTTCAAAGCCCCGGTGCCCCGGAGCGCGTCGGAAATCGCCAAGGCGTATGCGGCGCTGTCACTCGAACTGCTCGAACAGGTGAAACGCAACTGGAATGACGCCTCGCTGCAGGTCGAGGACAACATGTATGGCGAGATGTGGAAACGCGGCAACTCGCTGCTCATTCTCATCAAGCACGAGGTGCATCATCGGGGTCAGATGACCGTGCTCATGCGCCAGGCCGGTCTCAAGGTCCTCGGTTTTTATGGCCCGGCCAAAGAGGAGTGGGTAAACTACGGGGCCCCGGCGCCGGAGATCTGAATAATCCGGTAGCCCATAGCTTGCTGCTTGATGGTCGCGGGAAGTCGAATTCCGTGCGTGGTGGACGTCCTCGTCGACCACGGCCGACCGCAACTTCGTAGCGACTGTGTTTGAGATCAAGCCATTTTTGGTTCCCAGTATTGGTTTTTGGCGAGCATGGCGTTGAGGATGGTGATGAGCTTGCGCATGCAGGCCACGTTAGCGGTCATCTTTGATTTGCCG